>NZ_JAHWCO010000348.1:0-1306 GCF_020054415.1 Candidatus Symbiopectobacterium sp.
CCCAGCGAAACGACGGATCCTCGCAACGTAAAATCATGCAGTTAGGCCTCATGAGAAAAGTGTACACCTGAGATGACAAGCATTTTCAACCAAAACTGGCATGGAAAAACAGCATGATTACCTATTATTCAACAAAGCCGTATGAAGCATGAGAGTTACCTCGCGTTTTGTTTAAGGATCAGACACCCATATCAAAACCGGTAACTCTCAACCTTTCAAGCTCAAGTGTCAGATCTAGTCGCGACTAATACAGATTAAGAGTCCACTGCTCTACTAACTGAGCTAACAACCCGTAGTGGCATAATTAATTAGAGGGCTGTGACGAGAAAAGCTTTCACAACCAGAGAGAGAATACCCAAAACTCCAGCACTCAGCATCCAGCGAATTAACTTCTGCTCAGAGCGGATACCCGCCATCTCAAGCTGTAAATCCTTGCGGACTAACTGCATATCCTTACGTACATCGGCTATCTCTGCGGACAGGTCCTTACGGACATCGGCTATCTGAACAGTTAAATCTTTGCGCACGTCTTCAAGGTCACGCTTGGTAGCAAGGTCTGCAACCTCATGGGACTGACGCACGACAAGGGTTATAGCCTTGGCCTGCTCCCTATTAAGACCAGAGCTTTCCAGCTTCTCGACGAACTCTTGAGTATCAAATGCAACCTGGCCCATAGCGGATCCTCCTGTATTAAGCCAAGTGTAAGCGATCTGACCGCCAACCTGCAAAATTTTACAAGTTAGCCCCCTGCCCCCGGTTTTTATGTCACTTTTTTCAGCGTCTTAATTGTCGTCAGACACATAAACAACCTCGGAGAGACTTAATGTACAAAATAACGGCAACTATCATGGTGGGTTGTGCAGGATTCGAACCTGCGATCGATGGATTAAGAGTCCACTGCTCTACCAACTGAGCTAACAACCCGTAGTGGCATAATTAATTAGAGGGCCGTGACGAGAAAAGCTTTCACAACCAGAGAGAAAATACCTAAAACTCCAGCGCTCAGCATCCAGCGAATTAACTTCTACTCAGAGCGGATACCCGCCATCTCAAGCTGTAAATCCTTGCGGACTAACTGCATATCCTTACGGACATCGGCTATCTGCAACTGACGGTCCCAGCTACGGCGGGCAACGGCTCGCCATTGAAAAGAGCAGCAGAGAAGAGCGAAGTTTGTTGTACAACCGCCGGCTTTGTTGAATAAATCAGAACTTGTAACGACTGCGCCCCATACGGGTCGATTGTTACGTGATGCGAATACTGTTCGGCATTCCTAATAGCGTGATCCGGTTAAGCGCTTTGACCA
>NZ_JAHWCO010000478.1:0-2031 GCF_020054415.1 Candidatus Symbiopectobacterium sp.
CTGGAACTATTGAAGAATTCGAATCGGCAGTTAATAAGCGCCATTGCGACAATAAGCACGGTGAAATTTATCGTCATGTCATTTCGTTGCTGAAATTACGGTTTAACCTGTCATAAAGAGATGAATATTTAACCCTCGCCGATATTTTTCGGCATCAATTAATACATCAATCCAAATTAAGGAAAGCCACGATGGAACTTACTATCGCGGGCGCCCCCATCGTGCGTCCTGAAATTAAATTTGACCCGATTCGGTCAATCGAACATCACCGCTCAAATATCGTCACGGGCCAGAGCTTCAAAAACAAAAGCTGGCTGCAACGGTTATTCGAGCAGCTTATTGCAACGGTTAATCAGAAGGTGAACCCCAATGCTTAATCCATCAAAGATACAGGCTATTCGCAAAATCATGGAAGAAATGCCGCCTGAAATAACAGAGGACTGTTACGCAGAGGCTGAGCAATTGGCGGAGAAGTCTATCGAAAGGTTTCGTGAACCGCTTAGAAAGCACTGGCCTGATGCTTACACATCGCTAGCCTGTGAGTACATGGAAGATAGCGATGTTGATTATCAGGAAGCCGAGAGTCAGCGAGTATTCGACGCCATTTTCCACCGTGTGAAGGTTGGGCGGGCTTTTTGGATTTATGACAGGCAGAACAGCACGGAGGATGCAGAATGAGCACGGCATTAACAACAATGGCAGGGAAGCTGGCTGAGCGTCTCGGTATGGAGCCAGGTACGGACTTGATGAATACCCTTAAGAATACGGCGTTCAAGGGGGGTAACGTCACGGACGAGCAATTTACCGCCCTACTTATCGTTGCCAACCAGTACGGGCTTAACCCGTGGACGAAAGAGATTTACGCATTCCCTGATAAGGGCGGCATTGTCCCGGTTGTTGGTGTAGATGGTTGTGCGCGGATCATTAACGAACATCCTCAGTTCGACGGAATGGAATTCGGCTACGACAAGGAAGAGGGGGCTTGCACCTGCAAGATTTACCGCAAAGATCGCAAACACCCCACGGTAGTAACCGAATACATGGGCGAGTGTAAGCGCAATACCCAGCCGTGGCAATCACACCCCACCCGTATGCTGCGCCACAAGTCACTTATTCAGTGTGCACGCATGGCATTTGGGTTTGCTGGCATTTACGACAGCGACGAAGCAGAGCGGATCATCGAAAGCAGCCCGGCAAGCGTTGTTGTTGGACAACAAACAGACGAGCGTCGCCCTGCACTCATTGCCCGGTGCGAAGAGGCGGCTCAGATGAGCATGGAAGTCTTCGCAGAAACATGGAAAAACCTGACCCACGAAGAGCGCCAGATTATCGGCAATGCAGAGAAAGAGCGCATCAAAAAAAGCATTCCCGTCGACGCAGAATATAGCGAGGTGGATCATGCAACAGCGCAGTGATGAATGGTTTTCCGCCCGTTGTGGCAACGTCACCGCCAGTCGCCTGTCTGACGTAATGGCAAAAACCAAATTAGGCTATTCCGCCAGCCGCCAGAACTACATTGCAGAGCTTATCTGCCAGCGCCTAACTGGAAAGGTGGAAGAAAGTTACGCAAACTCGGCCATGCAGCGCGGCACTGAACTTGAACAGGTGGCGCGGGAGATGTACCTGCTTAACCAGTTTGACGCAGAAGTTACAGAAGTGGGATTTATCCCCCATCCAGAGATCGTAGGATTTGGTGCGTCGCCTGATGGCCTAGTCGGAAATGATGGCCTGATAGAAATAAAATGCCCCAACACATGGACGCATTTAGAAACCATCAAGACCGGTAAGCCGAAAAACCAATACCTCCTACAGATGCACGCCCAAATGATGTGTACGGGCAGGAAATGGTGTGATTTTGTCAGCTATGACGACAGGCTACTGCCAGACCTTGCCTATTACCAGTTGAGAATTCATCAGGAGGATAAACTGGTTGCTGAAATAGAGGAGGCGTTAAGGCAGTTTCTGGCTGAACTTGAAAACGAACTTGAGGCTATCAGGAAATTATCCAGGGTGGCAGCATGAGTGCATGCA
>NZ_JAHWCO010000216.1:0-8238 GCF_020054415.1 Candidatus Symbiopectobacterium sp.
CTTTGTGTTTGATAATGGGATTGTTAGTATGAAGCATGAGAGTTACCTCGCGTTTTGTTTAAGGATCAGACACCCATATCAAAACC
Source organism: Candidatus Symbiopectobacterium sp. (assembly GCF_020054415.1). Lineage (NCBI taxonomy): Bacteria > Pseudomonadati > Pseudomonadota > Gammaproteobacteria > Enterobacterales > Enterobacteriaceae > Symbiopectobacterium > Candidatus Symbiopectobacterium sp. Next base: position 87 of record NZ_JAHWCO010000216.1, read on the forward strand.
GGTAACTCTCAACCTTTCAAGGTCCAGTGTCAGATCTAGTCGCGACTAATACAGATAATGTAAATTGTTATGATTCTAATCCCTACGAGTCGCGGCGACATGTCTCCCTATTTGCATCAAACACAGAATCGCATTCGAATTCGCTCCGAATATATTCAGCGCAACCCGGAGCGCGTAACCGAGACGATTGCGCAACTGCGCCAAATCGCGGGCGTGCAGGAGATTACACATCGGCATTATGCGGGTTCTGTCGCGATTTTTTTTGACGGTAAGACCCTATCCGGCGATATGCTGTTGACACACATTGAACCAGCAGGATGGCTTTCCGTCGCCAGAAACCAAACCTACATCGACAGATCGCTTCATCGCTATACGCGTTCACTGGCGAAAGGGCTGGCGCTGATGACGCTGGATATGGCGATAAAAGGTCCAGTGGTTAAACGACTGGTGACGCTGGTACGTTAACTGCCACCGACATAAATTCTTTTTGGGCACCGCACACTATATTGAGAATATAGCGCGCGGTTCTGCATTTGTACCCGTTACATGCATTGGGTTGGAGAAAACATGGAGTTACACCTTTGGCTCGCCTTTGTCGGCGTGATCACCGTTTTAATTGCCATTCCCGGTCCGTCAGCGTTGATCAGCATAACGCACGGTTTGCGCTATGGCCGTGGACGTGCTGCCTCCACCGTACCGGGCGGCGTGACAGCTGCGCTGGTGCTCATGTCGCTCTCGGCTCTGGGATTGGGAACCGTATTAGCCGCTTCAACAACCGCGTTTATGATCCTTAAGATCGTCGGCGCGCTCTATCTGATTTGGCTCGGTATTGCCTCATGGCGTTCAGCCGCCGCCGCTCACACGCCTGAACACGTGCACATGGATGCATCTCACACGCGTGTTGCGCTGTTTCGTAAAGGTTTTTTAGTCGGTATCAGCAACCCGAAGGATTTGCTGTTTTTTGCCGCGCTGTTTCCCAACGTTATCAGCACCACAGAACCCCATGCGCTTCAGTTTGCTATTCTGGCACTGACCTGTGTACTGTTTGATTTCAGCATCATGTTTTTCTATGCCAGCACCGGACGCCATCTGTCCGGCGTATTCAGCAATCCGTGCCGCATAGCGTTGCTTAATCGCGCCACGGGTGGCGTGTTTGTGTTGGCGGGATCGGCGTTGGCGATCTCCAGCCGATAATAAAACCGCCTGTTTCGCCATTGCTATCCCGCGTCCAATAGGATAGCAACGTCACACCATCCTGCTTCACGCGTGATGAATCTCCCCGCTATCATCATTACTGAACGTGATCGTTTCTCCGTGACGTAACGCCCGCGTATGGCCCTGCTTGTCGACAAACACCGGAATGCCCAGCGCCGTCGCCAGAATCGCCGCGTGAGCGTTTCTGCCGCAGTCGGTGAAATAAACGCCTTTGATCCAAGCAGGATCCAACTGCACCGCTTCGGAAGGCAACAATATATTGGCGACGATCGCCATCGGTGTGTGACAAGGCGTGACCACGCTGTCTGGCTGATGGCTCAAATGCCGTAACACCCGCAGACCGACGTCATAGATATCGATGTAGCGTTCACGCAAGTAGGTATCTTCAATCGCCTGATACTCTTGTGCCAACGAGCCAATCACCGTCAGCCACAGCGCATCAACCTGCACCGCTGCTTGCCCCATTCGCTCGGCGACCGCATCGTACAGTTCGTCATCCTCCAGCATCATACGCTGCGCCATAAAAATACCGGCTTCTTTATCAGAAAGACGCTGCGCGGTAAACGCATAGAGCTCATCCAGGTCTTGCACGGCAGCCTCAATCGCTTGTGCCAGTTGAGCCAGCTCAGCCTGCGCGCTTTGGCTGACGCGCGGCGTTACAGTAGGCAACGCCCGTTCTACCCGACACACGGTGGCCGTTACCCATTCCCCCACGGGATGTCTCTGAGGGCGAGCCAACGCGGCGTCCTTCGCTTCTAAACGATCGCCAAAATTATGGTGCGCCAGCAAGGCAAAGGCATCAATCGCCTGTTGCGCCTGCGCTCCACTCGCGCGCAGCGTGACCTCATCGCCGCGCTTAACCGCCAGTAGCGCGATATTGTTGACACTTTTCCCGTTCACCGTCTGTGCACCTTTCACCAGTTGCACATCGGCATTGTAGCGGTTAAGACAGGTGGCAATGGCCGACGCCGGGCGCACGTGAATGCCGGCAGGGTTAGCCACACGCCAGGAAAAAGTGAGTGCTGACGGTGGTTCTTCCTCCGTCAAAGCACCGGGGGAGATGGCAGCCGTAAGCCTATCATCCTGACCCAACTGGTGATATTTCGCCGCCAGAGCCTGATGCGCTTCGGCAATCACCTGGCGAATATCACCACCGGACGCGGCCACGACAGCCGCCGCAATCGTGCCTTCCAACAAGGGGGCAGCGCAAACGTGCACCCGGGTAGCATAGGCCTCACCCAGCAACTCCAACGCCATGTCAGTGCTCAAAATCGCACTTCCCATGTCGACCATCACCAGCACATCCCCCTCCTCTTGCACCTCCTGTATTGCCGTCATAACGGCAATCGGATCGGTGCCAATCGGGTTATCGGGATCGTCAATGCCAGCCGCCACCGCAAATTTTATGCTGCCGTGCGTCATCTGCGCTGCCAGTTCCACCACCCCTTCCGCCAAGCGCTTACTGTGAGAAACCACCACGATATTGACCATTTTCTGCAGCCTTACCCAATCGGGTCATCAGGGCATCACATATCAACGACATCACAGAGCGTTTTAAACAGCAGGTAGCTGGATGTTGCACCAGGATCCTGATGTCCGATAGCGCGCTCGCCAAGATAGCTGGCACGACCTTTCGCCGCACGCAGTGGGATAGTGCTTTTCATTCCCTGCTCCGCCGCCTTCAGCGTTTCCGCCAGAGCTGAGGAAATCGGATCTTCTTGTCGGGTTTTCAGCGATGCGACAATTGCGCTCAGCGTATCCACCATGGTTTTATCGCCGGGATGCGCCATGCCGCGTGCGATAATGCGCTCTGTCCCTTCCTGATACATATGGTAGAGATCCGTTACCGTCAGCTCTTCTTTCGCCATGACGGTCTCTGCCGCTTTGATAAAGAAAGTGCCATACAGCGGTCCACTGGCCCCACCGATGGTGGAAAGCAGCACCATGCCGGCATTCTTCATGATAGTGCCGATATCTTTATCCGCCAGCGTAGGCAGCTTTTCTTTTACCTTGCGAAAGCCACGGTTCATGTTCAACCCGTGATCAGCATCGCCAATTTCACGATCCAAATCGGTGAGAAATTCTTGTTGTTGTTCAAATAAATCGGCCGCCGCATCAAGCCAGGAGATCACTTTGCTTTTCGTTACTACCATCATCGCACCTCAGTTTTCATCGCACCAACGCCGGATGCAGGCTCTCCCTGCATCTGTGCGCGATCTGCCACCAACGGCGGCAGCTTGCCTGACTTGACTACATTTTCCATCTCAGCGCCGGTGTGCTAACCGGGAAATTCCACAGAGAGAGCATTTCGTCATCCACTTTCAGCACCGTGATGGAGACACCCTGCATATCAATCGCACTGCAATAGGTGCCGACCAGATTACGTGCAATGTTGATGTGCTTCGCCGCCAGGATTTCCGCCACTTTGCGATAAACGCCGTACAGCTGAGAGGCAGGTGTTGCGCCCAGTCCGTTAACCAGCACAATCACATTGTCGCCTGCGTTGAGCGGCGTCGTGGTGCGGGTATCGTCAAACCATTCCCCCTTTTCCCGATCCCATTGACGCCGCGTTCTCACGTAAGGGGTGTTATCAAGGATTTCATCGAGCATGGCGCTGACAATGGTGTCACCGTCGGTGTACTTTTCCCGACGGATGCCCGGTTCACCGTGAATGCCAATGCCAAATTCAATTTCATCTTCCGGCAACGAAAAGCTGGGCTTACCAGCAGCGGGGACCGTGCATGAGGAGAGCGCAACGCCAATAGAACGGCCCTGATCGGCAATACGTGTCGCCAGCGCTGAACATTGCTCCAGGCTATATCCCTCTTCTGCCGCTGCCCCCAACAGTTTCTCTGCCAACACTGTGGCGGCAACGCCACGACGGCCCGCCGTGTACAAGCTGTCTTTCACTGCGACATCATCGTCAATGACCGCCACTTGTACGGCAATGCCTTCACCGTGCAGCAGTTCTGCGGCGGTCTCAAAATTAAGGATATCTCCGGTATAGTTTTTGATCAGCAGCAATACGCCATTTTCGTTACTGACGTTCTGCGCACACTCATACATTTGATCGGGCGTAGGCGAAGTAAAAATATGGCCGGGACATGCGCCATCCAGCATGCCAAAACCGACAAAGCCAGCATGCATCGGCTCATGTCCGGAGCCCCCGCCGGAGATCAGCGCCACTTTAGGCTTATCCGAACGGCGACAAACATAGAAAGGCTCGGTATTCACCGTCAATTCCGGGTGGGCGAGTGCGAAACCTTCAAGTTGTTCTCTGATAACATCATCGACTTTGTTGATGAGATTTTTCATGAACCTTCCTCTTGATGACCGCCCATTCGCTGGGGAAAGGACGATTTCCATGGGTGAGCGGCGTACCGCACGTTAGGCAAAAACCGGTAAAAACTTGTAGCACAGCGCACCGATACCACCACCGATCAACGGACCGACAATTGGCACCCAGGCGTATTCCCAATCGGAATGACCTTTATTTTTGATGGGCAACAAGGCATGAGCGATTCTTGGCCCTAAATCACGCGCCGGGTTGATGGCATAGCCCGTAGGACCCCCCAACGACAAACCGATGCTATACACCAGAATCCCCACTGCGAACGGACCAAAACCGGACGCAATCCCGTTATGCGAATTAAATATCCCCAGTACACCAAAGACTAAAACAGCCGTACCAATAATTTCTGTGACCAGGTTCCACTTAAAGTCGCGCACCGCAGGCACGGTAGAAAACGTCGCCAGTATCAGTCCGGCATCTTCAGTCACGTCGTAGTGTCGTTTGTAAGTAAGATAGGCCAGAATCGAACCGAGAAAGGCACCGATACATTGAGCGACGACGTAGGCCAGAGCCATTGCGCCAGAGATACTGCCATACAACCACATGCCAAAAGTAACGGCCGGATTCAGATGTGCCCCGCTCACCCAGCCCGTGATATATACAGCGATTGCGACTGCAAATCCCCACCCTGCGGTAATAACGATCCAGCCGCTATTGCCACCTTTGGTCCACGCCAGCACCACGTTGGCTACTACACCGTTGCCAAGTAGTATCAGCACCATGGTGCCAATCAATTCTGCAAGAAAAATGTTCATTGCTGTTTCCTTCATTTTCGGTTGAGGGGTTATCCACATGACGGAACGAACGCGATGAGAGTAGGAAGAAGAATCCATGCTGTAAAAAAAAATTTTTTGTTCAATTCAGGAACATCGTTACGCTGTAAAAATCACCAAAATGAAACATCAATAACGCCGTTCGCTCTGTTATTTGATACCCGTCAAACTGTGACGAAAGTTGTGCCGCAACTCACACTTCGTTGAATGGAATAATAAATATATTTAAATTCAATAAATTAAACAAAATTATTCGATTTACTGCATCGCTACACGCGGTTGGCGATACGCATCACAGATTCGACATAAGATTTACAAAATGGAACATAAATGCGTTACCTATTTCCTAAAGTAACGCGATAAAGGAGCAACTGGTGAAACAGACTGAATTGAAAGCCCTCTGGCACGATTTCATCACGACGGACCCAATACAGTATCCCGATGCTGCCAGCATGGAACATCTCGCGCTAAAGCCCTATGTCACTGAATCCTGGCTGCGTTGCCGGCGACAACAGCGTCACGACCATTGGTCAACGCCGCTCTACGCCAAAGGCATTACGTTCAAGTCCCTGTGCCGCAACCGTGCCGATATGATCAATATCGCTGCGCCAATACTGGAGGATATCTTTGCCTATCTCACCACCGCGGAATGCGCCTTGTTACTGACCGATGAAACCGGATGTACGTTGAGTTTTCACGCCCCTCCGGCCATGAGCAAACGGCTGATGGCTCTGGGTCTTGGTGAAGGCATTTACTGGCGAGAAAGTATGATGGGCAATAATGTCGTCACAACGGCACTGCTGTTACACGAGCCGGTCAGCCTGCAAGGCTATGAGCATTTCAATCAGCATTTGCATCCATTTTCCTGCTTCGCCACGCCGGTTTTCGACAGCTACAGCGCCGTGATGGGGGCGGTTGGGCTGATTCTGTTGAACAACAGCGATACGGTTTCCGCCCTGGCGCTAGTGCATTCCACTGCACAGCAAATCAGCGCAAAATTGCACACGGATATGATTTTGTCTGAATCCAACCAGCATTTGAGTGAAGTACACGCCCTGCTGGATGGTGTTGAAGAAGGCGTTCTCGCTTGGGATCATAAAGGCACCATCCTCTATCTGAACAAAAATGGCAGCGACCTCCTCAATGTTAAGGGTGAGAAGCTGTTAGGAAAAAATATTCAGGAGACGCTGACCTTACCGCAGCGGATCGTTCATGCCATTGCGGAAAACCAGGATGTCTACCTGTTCGAAACCGCGATCGAGTTCCAAGGCGTGTTTATCGCACTGGCAATGTCGCTCAAAATAGTGAAAGGCATCTCCAATACGCCCGACCGTTACATTGCGCTGTTGCACCCTATCGATCATATTCGTGAACTGGTGCATCGTCACGGCGGGGCGTATGCGCGCCTGACATTTGACGACCTCGATTACGTTGGAACCTCCAGCGCTATCCGCCGTGTTGTCCGCCTTGCACAGCAGGCGGCGAAGGGGCGCGGTTCAGTCCTGCTGCATGGTGAAGAGGGGCTTGGTAAAGCCTATCTGGCACAGGCCATTCATAACGCCAGTGAGCGTCAGGATAAGCCCTTTATCACCATCAATTGCCAGGCAATACCGCGCGAGGCTATGGCAAGCGAATTCCTTGGCAACAACGCGTATACCGATAAACCGGTCATTTCCAAATTCGAGTTGGCGAAAGGTGGCACACTGCTGTTAGAGAATGTCGAATACCTGACGCAAGAAGTGCAAACCGCGCTGTTACAACTGCTGAAAACCGGATTGCTCAACAAAGCCAACCAGACGTTGGTACCTTTGGATGTCAGGTTGATCACTACTACAGATGTGGACATCAATCAGTTTGTTGAGGAAAGCCGCTTTCGCCGTCACCTGCTGTACGAGTTGCAATCGTTCGACATTCACGTGCCAGCCCTGCGGGAGCGTAGCGAAGATATCCAAGCATTGATCAAACACTACCTTAAAATCATGAGCCGCGAGATAGGGGCTAATGTAACGCTTTCTGAAGATGCGCAGCAGTTACTTATGCGCTATGCCTGGCCGGGAAATAACCGCGAACTGCGCAATGTGCTCGAACGTGCCTATAGCTATAGCAGCGGTAACCGAATAAAAGTCAAAGACATTCCTGCACCATTGAGTGAAAACATTCTCGAGGCATCCTCCCGAGAAGCGAGCCTTCATCCTCATTCATTACAAGAGATGGAGCGGGATGCGCTCATTCAGGCAGCGATCCACTGCCGGGGCAAAGCCTCACAAATGGCTTCATCATTAAAAATTGGCCGCACGTCCCTGTGGCGTAAACTCAAGCAATTTAACATCCACCTTGCCGATTACAAGGTGGGTTGATTTCTTTCGGAACAAGAGCCATCGACGAAGCGTTCAACAATACCGTGTACCGTCAGCGTAGCGTCTATCTGCGCTGACGGGATCGTCACCCCGAATGTCTCAAGCTGCATCAGTAAATCGATCATCTCGAGGCTTTGTTGAATAAATAGAACTTTTGGGTAATCATCGGAGCAGATCACCACAGTTGTTTCAAAATCAGGTCTCCATGGCAAAAAAAAATTTTAAAATCACCAACTGGCCCTCTTATAACAAGGCCCTAAAGCAGCGCGGTTCTCTAACAGTATGGCTAGATGAATCAGCCATTGCTGCATGGACGGAAAGAAACACTACTGAACGGCGTGGACGACCGCTCTACTACTCAGATATGGCCATCACCACAGTCCTGATGATGAAACGCGTGTTTGGCCTTTCATTGAGGGCTTTACAGGGCTTTGTTGACTCGATTTTTAAACTGA
>NZ_JAHWCO010000649.1:0-3648 GCF_020054415.1 Candidatus Symbiopectobacterium sp.
TGCGATTGAGCCGTTGCAATCGGTTACGCAGTGTCAGATGTGCACACTCAATACGCTGTGTATACAGCTTGCTAACAATGTGTTTTACTTTTGGAAGTTCGTCGTTGTAAGCCCTGTAGCCATCCGTGTTTGCATGACTGAAGACGGTAACGCTGATGGCCACTTTTGCCATAACCGTGTTTTTTCACAGGAGATGTCTGTTCACAAAACGGGCATATTACATCAACTTTAGCCACTGTATTCCACATCCAAAACCGGACATTTCACGCTGCAATCAACATATTGAATACACGACCGTCGCGCGCTGTGTAGGGAGTCTCTTCATTACCCCTTGTGTAAAAAATCCCGCTCATCTTATTAATGCGATACGTTTTTTGGCGTTGTTGTCACTGCTCCTTGCGCTGGGTTTCTGGCTGGGAAATGCCTGGGTGTGGTTGCTGCTGGTGATTGTGGGCTTTAATCTGTTCTCTTCACCGCTGGTGCCGCTCAACGGTGGGTTGGCCGCCACCTGGCAACGCCAGATCGCTATGGATTATGGCAAAGTGCGCGTCTGGGGCTCGATAGCCTTTGTGATTGGCTCTGCTGTCACCGGTGAATTGGTGGCCGCCTGGGGGCACACCGCAATCCTGGCAACGCTGACCGCCGGGTTGGTTTGTATGCTGTTGGGCATGTTGCTGCGACCTTCTGTGATGCCACTGACCAGCGCGGGGGGCGAGCACACTGCGGCGGTAACCCCCTGGCCGCAATTGTTACGTGAAGCGGGCGTGTGGCGCTTTCTGCTTTGCGTGGCGTTTTTGCAAGGGGCGCACGCGGCCTATTACGGTTTCAGCGTTATCTACTGGCAGGATGCCTGGTATTCGCCAGCGGTGATAGGCTATTTGTGGTCGCTGGGGGTGGTGGCTGAGGTGGTGGTGTTTATGTTCAGCAAACGCTGGTTTTAGCGTTTCAGCGCCCGCGATATGTTGCTGCTGTCAGCGGTGGCGGGCATTGTTCGCTGGGGGCTGATGGGGGCCACCGTAGCGCTAACCTGGCTGATTGTGATACAGATTGCACTGCGGTACCTTTACCCTGTGCCACCTAGCCGCCATGCGCTTTATCTCTGCGCGTAGCGGTGGCGACGTGCTGCGTTTGCAGGCCGTCTACTCGGCACTGGCAATGGGCGGCAGCATTGCGGTGATGACGGTGGTGTCGGGATTTTTGTTTGAACATCTGCAACACGCTACCTTCTGGATGATGGCGGCGCTAGTGGTTCCCGCGCTGTTTTTGCGACCCGCCACGCCCGTTCAGCACACATAAACCGAGTATCAGGTTCATTTTGGAATAGGATGACGAGGTAAAGTGATTTTGTCATCAGTCTGACACCTGGAAAGTCCGGGTGTCATTATCTGCGTCAAGAGACGATACATTATGTTACGTTATAACACTTTCGGTTGCTGTTGTGCTCGGTTAGGGTGGCGGTGGGGTGTGTTGTTCTCGCTGCTGTCGCTTGCCTCGCCTTCGGTGTGGGCGCATCCCCACAGTTTTATTGATATCCAAACCACGGTTGAAGGTGACAATGACACCATCACTGGGTTGCGTATGCACTGGACGATGGACCCGATCACCTCAGCAGATCTGCTCTACGATGCGGGCAAGGCGAAAAGTGACTCTGAAATCTGGAAAAAGCTGGCGGCGGAAGTGATGGCGAACGTGTTGGGCCAGCACTATTTTACTGAGATCTACCGGGATAACGCGGCGGTGAAATTTCAACCGCTGCCGACAGAATATCATCTGTCGCGGCAAGGTAACAAAGCGGTGCTGGAGTTTGTGCTGCCGCTGGCGCATCCGCAGCCTTTAAAAGGCGCGCCGCTACAGATTTCTACCTATGAACCGACCTATTTTGTCGATATGTCCTATCAGGATAAAAACGCTGTCCGCCTCGCGCCTGTGCTGGCGGAACACTGTAAAACAGCGCTGTTTACCCCGAAACCCAGCGCTGATTTACGTTCTTATGCGCTGTCGCTGGATAAAGCCGATGCCCCCGATGGGGATCTGGCGCTGGGCAAACAGTTTGCACAACAAATTACGCTGGAATGCCACTGACTGTGTTTGAAAAACGAAAACGTCATCACACCTTGAGACTGTGTCTCGGCCTGTGGCCGTTAGTGGTTTTTTTACTGCTGTTGTCGCTGGGGGCTCAGGTGGTGCTGCACTACTGGCAGGATATTCTGCTGCAAAGCGTTGCCTGGCAGAAGGTGATGCATCAACAGATGTCAGCGCTGCTTGAGGCGGTGCACGAACAGCCGCATCAGGCGGGGCTGAGCCTGCTGGCGTTCAGTCTGGTCTACGGCATCTTGCACGCGGTGGGGCCGGGACACGGTAAAGTGGTGATCGCCACCTACCTTGCCACCCATCCGACGCAGCTTAAAAATAGTCTGAAACTGACGCTGGCATCCTCGCTGCTGCAAGGCATGATGGCGATTGGGTTAGTGAGCGTCACGTTGGGGGTTTTGCAACTCTCCAGCCGGGCACTGCACGCCAGCAGTTTCTGGATGGAAAAGGCCAGTTTTATGCTGGTGGCGCTACTGGGATTGTGGCTCAGCGTGCGCGCCCTTAAACGTCTGTGGGCGGCGATTACCCATGCCCGACATGCCAGCAAACCCAATATTCAGCGTATTCACGTGTTAACCGCACAGGCGCACTCGCTACCGTTAGCGCCGTTATCGCCCGTGACGGATGATGGCGTATGCGGTTGCGGCCATCGTCATCTCCCCTCCCAAGAGGAATTGCAACGTGGTGATGGCTGGCGTACCCGAGTGGCGATTGTGTGTGCTACGGGGTTGCGTCCCTGCTCGGGGGCCATCCTGGTGCTGTTGTTCTCCAAAGTGATCGGCGTGTTTGCCTGGGGCGTTGCTTCTGCGCTCGCCATGGCGCTGGGCACGGCCATTACCCTCTCGGTGTTGGCGCTGCTGGTGTTCTTTTGCCGCCGGGTGATTGAACGTATGGGCCGCTCACGTGCGCGTATGTTGTGGCAACAGACCGCCTGGAGCACGTTGTCGCTGGCGGGTGGTATGTTACTGTTTGGCGTGGGGATTCTGCTTTATCTCTCGGCACAACCTGCCATTACCGGTGGTATCCGTCCGTTCTTCTGACGTGCCTGATTCTGGTTTTTCTCTCTGAACGTGCCTGACGTCAAAAAGCCATTGCGTCTGCTCTGGCGCGCAGCATCTTATTTTAAGGATGATAATGAGTCTCATTATACATATAAAAATCAGGGATAAAAATGAAGAAAACGCTACATTGGATAGCTACCATCGCGTTATGGAGTGTCACCTGCCTGTCGTATGCCGCCCTGATCGTTATCGAAGATGTTAGTGGGCGCAAGGTTGAAATTGCCGCAGAAGCCAAACGCATCATTTTGGGCGAAGGGCGACAGATTTACCTGCTGGCGGCCTTTGACACCGAAACACCGTTTAAACGCGTGGTTGGTTGGCGTGACGATCTGCCCAAAGCGGATTTTGATGGCTATAAGGTGTATTAGTCGCGACTAGATCTGACACTGGACCTTGAAAGGTTGAGAGTTACCGGTTTTGATATGGGTGTCTGATCCTTAAACAAAACGCGAGGTAACTCTCATGCTTCATACTAACAATCCCATTATCAAACACA
>NZ_JAHWCO010000371.1:0-5835 GCF_020054415.1 Candidatus Symbiopectobacterium sp.
CAGGTGGGTGAAGCCATGGCCATGGTCAAAGCGCTTAACCGGATCACGCTATTAGGAATGCCGAACAGTATTCGCATCACGTAACAATCGACCCGTATGGGGCGCAGTCGTTACAAGTTCTGATTTATTCAACAAAGCCAATTGCCACCTGTGTTCTCTTGCCTGCGACAGTGATATAGAAGGATAATCACCTATGCTTAACGCTACGGACTTCTTTCCTCAGCGCTATGGTAAAAAGGCCGCGCCACAGGAAATCGCGAGCCTGATATTCAGCCCGTGTAAATCAAAGATAACCTCTACTTTGTCTCGGTATTTTTCTGACACAACGTAATGATATGATTGATATAAGTAGAGTAACACAACATGCATAAAGAGCCGTTCAAGTGAAATCATATGCCCTTCGATAACGTTTACAGTGAAAAGCGCCTGCCCAGCCGCGTGCGGGATATCTGGCAATTTTTCCATCGCGATACGCTGGCGATGATTGGGCTGTACGGTTTTTTGGCGCTGCTGTTTCTGTGTCTGTTTGGCTCTGCTATCGCCCCTTATGCCGTCGATCAGCAATTTCTGGGCTATCAATTGCTGCCGCCTTCCTGGTCACATTACGGGGAAGTGTCCTTCTTTCTCGGTACAGACGATCTGGGGCGCGATCTATTAAGCCGGTTATTGACCGGTACTGCGGCGACCGTCGGTTCAGCGTTGATCGTCACCTATGCGGCGGCGTTCTGCGGCATTGTGCTCGGTACATTAGCTGGCGTAACGCACGGTCTGCGTTCCGCATTATTAAACCATATCCTTGATACGTTGCTGTCAATACCGTCATTGCTGCTGGCTATCGTGGTGATCGCCTTTATCGGCCCGGATTTGACGCACGCTATGCTGGCCGTGTGGCTGGCGCTGCTGCCGCGTATGGTGAGAACGCTCTGCACCGCCGTGCACGATGAGATGGATAAGGAATATGTGATCGCCGCCCGATTAGACGGTGCATCAACCCGCTATATCATTTGGTACGTGGTGTTACCCAATATCGGGCCGGTGCTGGTGTCCGAGTTTACCCGCGCACTCTCTATCTCCATTCTGGACATTTCAGCACTGGGCTTTCTCGATCTGGGCGCCCAAATGCCAACGCCCGAATGGGGCGCCATGTTAGGTAATTCGCTGGAACTGGTTTATGCCGCGCCCTGGACGGTGATGTTGCCGGGTGTAGCCATTACCCTCAGCGTACTGATTGTGAATCTGCTGGGCGATGGCATCCGCCGTTCCCTGCTGTCACAAATGGATTAATGGCGGAGACGAACCATGGCACTACTCGATATTCGTAATCTGACCATTGAATTCCTTACGCCCGACGGTCCGGTCAAGGCCGTCGATCGCGTCAGCATTACCCTGACCGAAGGGGAAATCCGCGGCCTGGTGGGAGAATCGGGCTCGGGCAAGAGCATTATCGCGAAAGCCATCTGCGGCGTAACCAAAGATAACTGGCGGGTGACGGCTGACCGCTTCCGCTTTGATGATATCGACTTGCTGCAACTCTCACCCCGTGCACGGCGTAAGCTGGTGGGCCACAACGTGTCGATGATTTTTCAGGAGCCGCAATCCTGTCTCGATCCCTCCGAACACATAGGCAAACAGCTGATGCTTGCCATTCCCGGCTGGACCTACAAAGGTCGTTGGTGGCAACGCTTTCAGTGGCGCAAACGCCGCGCCATCGAACTGTTGCACCGGGTAGGAATTAAGGATCACAAGGATATCATGCGCAGTTACCCCTACGAATTGACGGAGGGTGAATGCCAGAAGGTAATGATTGCCATCGCTTTGGCGAACCAGCCGCGTCTGCTGATCGCCGATGAACCGACCAATGCGATGGAATCGACCACGCAGGCGCAGATTTTCCGGCTTCTGTCGCGACTGAATCAAAACAATAACACCACCATTTTATTGATCAGTCATGACCTGCAAACCATGAGTAAATGGGCCGATCGCATCAACGTGCTTTACTGTGGACAAACGGTGGAAAGCGCGCCAAGTGAAGAGCTGATCACCGCACCGCACCACCCTTACACCCAGGCGCTGATCCGCGCCATGCCCGATTTCGGGCGTTCGTTGCCGCACAAAAGCAGACTCAACACGCTGCCGGGCGCTATTCCGTCACTAGAGTATCTGCCGGTAGGCTGCCGTCTCGGTCCGCGTTGCCCCTACTCGCAGAAAAAATGCATGCAAACACCACTGTTGGTATCGTCCAAAAATCACTGGGTTGCCTGCCATTTCCCGCTTAATAAGGAGGAGCAATAATGGATGAGATTCTGCTCGAAGCGCGCAACCTGACTAAAACGTTCCGCTACCGCACCGGGTTATTTCACCGCCAACACGTTGAAGCTGTGAAATCCGTGAGTTTCACGCTGCGTGAACGGCAGACGCTGGCGATTATCGGTGAGAACGGCTCCGGCAAATCGACCCTGGCGAAAATGCTGGCGGGGGTCATCCCACCGACCTCCGGTGAACTGCTGATTAACGATCATCCTTTGTGCTACGGCGATTATCGCTTCCGTTGCCAGCAGGTGCGCATGATTTTTCAGGACGCGGGCAATGCGCTCAATCCACGCCAGCGTATTTGCCAACTGCTTGATATGCCGCTGCGATTGAATACCATATTAAACGGTCACGAGCGGGAAAAAATGATCAACCAGACGTTGCAACAGGTAGGCCTGCGCCCTGATCACGCCTACTACTACCCGCAAACGTTGGCACCCGGCCAAAAACAGCGCGTGGGATTGGCACGGGCGTTGATCTTGCAGCCCAAGGTGATCGTCGCTGACGAGGCACTGGCCTCATTAGATATGTCGATGCGCTCGCAACTCATTAATTTGATGTTGGAACTTCAGGAAGAACAAGGCATCTCCTATATTTATGTCACTCAGCATCTGGGCATGATGAAGCACATCAGCGATCAGATCATGGTAATGCATGACGGTGAAGTGGTCGAGCGAGGCAGCACCGCAGACGTGCTGGCCGCGCCGCTACACGATTTGACCAAACGCCTGATTGCCAGCCACTTTGGCGAAGCGCTCAGTGCCGATGCTTGGCGCCGTGACGGCGCGCAGTTTTAGCCGGATTAGCCAGCGCGACATCGTGGCAAACGCGCGGGCGATACTGCTCGGAGTACCCCAAGGGGGGGCAACCATGCTAGAATCGCCCGGTTTACTCACTTCGAACGCCCTGATTAACGCATTCTGTGCAGGCGTTCGCAGCAACTATAATCACAAGGATTACTGCTATGTGTTTTCTAACCGGTAAGCGCATTTTGGTAACGGGTGTTGCCAGTAACCGCTCAATTGCATTCGGTATCGCACAGGCGATGCAACGCGAAGGCGCTGAACTGGCGTTTACGTACCAGAACGACAAGCTGAAATCGCGTGTTGAAGGCTTCGCACAAGAGCTGGGTTCCAGAATCGTACTGCCGTGCGACGTTGCGGAGGATGCCAGCATTGAAGCGCTGTTTGCCGAACTTGCTAACGTATGGCCGACCTTTGACGGTTTTGTCCACTCCATCGCGTTCGCTCCAGGCGACCAACTGGATGGTGATTACGTCGACGCCGTGACCCGTGACGGTTTCCGCGTTGCGCACGATATCAGCTCCTACAGCTTCGTGGCGATGGCAAAAGCCTGCCGCGCCATGCTGAACCCGAACTCCGCGCTGGTCACACTCTCCTACCTCGGTGCCGAGCGCGCTATCCCGAACTACAACGTGATGGGTCTGGCAAAAGCCTCTCTGGAGGCCAACGTTCGCTACATGGCTAACGCCATGGGCGCGCAAGGTATGCGTGTTAACGCCATTTCCGCTGGTCCCATCCGCACGCTGGCTGCGTCTGGCATCAAAAACTTCAAGAGAATGCTTTCCCACTGCGAGGCGGTAACGCCTATCCGCCGTGTGGTCACCATTGAAGACGTAGGTAATACGGCTGCGTTCTTGTGCTCTGATCTGGCTGCGGGTATCTCCGGTGAAGTCCTGCACGTGGATGGAGGCTTCAATATCGCCGCCATGAATGAGCTGGAACTGGATTAATTTCCAACCGCTATCGGTAAAAACCACTGGCATCCGGTGGTTTTTTTTCGTCCAAACTCAACCTGCGTTTTCTGCCAGCCACGTTTGTGCGAAAACAAAGAAATTTTGTGCCAGGGCAGTAACCTTGCCAACTGGAGCCACAACCAGCGCCGCCTGACGCTGCATCGGCGGCAGTGTGAGTGGGCGAAAACGCAGTGCGGGTGTCATTTCCGGCAACAGACTCCCTTGAGGCACGACGGCACAGCCCAATCCTAAAAAGACGCTTTGCATCAATTGCATCACCGAGGCACTTTGATCTTTGGCGTCACACCTGACTCACTAAAGTGTCCATCGAGATAACGCCGAAAATAGCGGCTGGGTTCAGCCAGACACAGCGGCACATCCGCCAAATCCACTAATGCCAACGGCGTCTCTCCTACCATCTGTGGGAATGCTTGCGGGTGGTAAACCAGCAAAATCTCACTGCGATGTACGGGGGCCGCCTGAAAAGCCAGCTCTTTGAGCGTGGTAAGCTCGAAAAATCCCAGACTGATATCAACCGTGTGGGCATTGAGCGCTTCAAGAAGTTGGTCCGCACTGAACAGGGAGACCTGATAGTCGAGCTGTGGATAGATCTCATGAGCAGCGGCCAACAGCTGCGACATCACCATTCCCGATTGCGGCACCGCACCAATGCGCAATACGCCGCTCACGTCACGCTTAAGCGATGCCACTTCCAACTTCAATCCCTGATAAATCGAAACGATTTCACGCGACTATGCCAAAACGCGCTCACCCTCCGTCGTGAACCCTTCAAAATTGTTACCGCGATTAATCAGCGCCAAATCAAGCTCGCGCTTCAGGTTTTTCAGCCGCATAGAGAGCGTGGGCTGGCTGACGAAACTGGCCTCCGCCGCACGTCCAAAATGGCGCTCTTTCTCAATATTGCACAGTGAAATAAGCTGTTTTATATCAATTTTATTGTATATCATATTGTTGCAATGTTAACATCATCGAAAATCATATTTTATGTACTCAACGCTGTACACATTTAAAAATTGACTAAGGATAGATCCATGTTCTCCTAACTCATTCTGGCATGGGTATCTACAGCTAAACGACTTAATTTTTATTACATTATTTAAATGAGTTATTCAATTGATTTTAGGCGTGTAGTTATATCTACACGGGAAGAAGAAGGGTTGAGTATCCGAGAAACAGCGAAGCAATTTCGGATTGGCCCTGCCTCTGTATCGCGTTGGATTAATCAAATAGAGTCAAAAGCATCGACCACGCGTCAGCGAAAGATCGATAAATCCGAGTTGATAAAAGAATGTTGAACAATATCCAGATGCTTACCAAAAAGAACGTGCAGAGCGTTTTGGCGTTTGTCACAAGGCCATTTGGCAAGCTCTTAAAAAGCTGGGATTGACCTGTAAAAAACTCTACGTCATCCGAAAGCCGACGAAAGCGCCCGGCAAGCATTTCAACAAAAAACAACAGTATAAAAAAGAAGGTAACCCTATTGTTTTTATTGATGAAAGTTGTTTTCCACACGATACCCCACGGACTCACGGCTATTCCCCAAAAGGTCAACGGTGTTTTGGCCTGAAGAACTGGGGAGCCAAGGGAAGAACAAATGTTATCGTGTAGTGTATTCAATATGTTGATTGCAGTGTGAAATATCCGGTTTTGGATGTGGAATACAGTGGCTAAAGTTGATGTAAGATGCCCGTTTTGTGAACAGACATCTCCTGTGAAAAAACACGGTTATGGAAAAAGTGGCCATCAGC
>NZ_JAHWCO010000597.1:0-1857 GCF_020054415.1 Candidatus Symbiopectobacterium sp.
TACGCATTCGGCATAATGTGCGTCGATCTCTTCTTGTGTGACAGTGCTTGGTTGCTTTGTTTGGCGTTGGCCGTAAAGCCGCTCTTCCATGCGGTTAAACTCCGCTATGTAAGCTTCCTTGAACGCTGCTGCCTTTTTGCCGGTAAAGCCCATGACGAGGAAGACGAAGCCGTCCTTGGTCATGGTATACATCGGTATGTTTGCGGCCTGTGCTGTCGGTGTATTCACTCACCTCAAAATTGAGGGCAGTAAATTTTTCAGAGCAATCAAGGCGTTCGATGGTGCGTAATACGTTATCGTGACGCTTGTCAAAGTAATCAGCAACGTCCAATGATGTAGTTACAGCTTTACCATTGCGGATAGTGACTTTGGGTGCAGCAAGGCTTGTTTGAAGTGTCATAATGACCTCCGGTGACAATCTGAATTTAATCACCACCAAGAGGTTCGAATCTCTATAACTGGTGGTGAACTGAACAGGGTTCGAACTACCGGGATTGTCATCCGGCCTACCTTTCGGTAGCCCTATCCAGCCCACCATTGAGATGCGGCTAGATTGCGACATAAAAAAACACGCTCGCGGCGTGTCATTCTGTCGCGACAATCCCTACGGGGTTCGAAACCCGGCACCTGAATTTGCAGATGCAGAGTGACTATAGCGCATGGGTTCTCCTTGCGTCAATGGGGTGGCTTATTGTGCTATTTACCACGTGCCCCTATTTTTCACCTTGACGCAGCGGAAATCCTCCAGTTTCACCTTATCGCCGAACGACTTACCTGCCTCCTTATGCTTAAAGAGCAGTTTTTCGCATTCTGACATGGTGAGTTTCACCTCAGAGAACCGTAGCCACTGAACATCCATCCCGCCGGGCTTTTTGATCGTTGCTGTTATTAGGTACATAAGTCTCTCCGGGGCTGTTTATGCCGCTACACCGTTCATCATGACGCCTAAGAGCCTTGGAAACAGACTGTCGTAGAAGTGTGGCTGTGTCTGGCGCGGATTATTCGGGTCCGTCAGGTTTTTACCAAACTGCAAGCCTTTCTCTGTTAGCGACCCAGAACAGTTTCTCTTTGTCGGGATGCTTGCTGCTGGGGCGTGACTTGCGCTCAGCGAGTCCAAGTAATTGTAGACGCTTGAAACCAGACTGTGCGGTGTAGGGCTTTCCGTGCAGCATCAGCAGTTCGGTTAGGGAATGCGTGACTTCACTTGAGCCGGTTACGCTGCCCTCCGGGGCATCTACGGCGTAGGCAGGCAGGATATCCGGCATGCCGAGGGAAGATTGTAGCTTTTTCATTGCTCCCAGCATCGCGGAAGGCGCTATGCGCAGCTCTTGCTTGTAGAAAGCGAGCAAGGCCAATCCCGCTTGGACTTTTTCTACCAGTACACCGTTGCTGGACTTTACAGAATCACGGAATTGCTCATATACCTGAACCTCAAATTCAGGTTCTATCCATGCCGCATAGCGGATGGCCACTAATTCATCTGCCCATGTTCCTGACTCAATGCCACCTTTAATTACATTAACCGAAGCCCTTTTTTGGGCTTCGCTCAAAGATTGCACAAATGCAGCTATGCCATCAGAGCGCATGAATTTTGATGGTCTCTGTGATTCTGTAGCTTTACCTTGCGCAACGGCGGCACGGTGTAAATCATTCAGGCAGTAACGCCCGAAAGCATCCTGACGGACGACGGTATTTTCAATGACAACTAAGTTAGACATAACGATTTCTCCATAGTTAAACGGATGTGGTTATCAGAGGGCTAATGGGTAAAATTTTGCAGATTGGCGGTCAGATCGCTTACACTTGTCTTAACACAGGAGGATCCGCTATGGGCCAGGTTGCATTTGATACATTGCA
>NZ_JAHWCO010000492.1:0-2727 GCF_020054415.1 Candidatus Symbiopectobacterium sp.
GCGCTGCTTGAGGGCCTTGTTATAAGAGGGCCAGTTGGTGATTTTAAAATTTTGTTTTGCCATGGAGACCTGATTTTGAAACAACTGTGGTGATCTGCTCCGATGATTACCCAAAAGTTCTATTTATTCAACAAAGCCGGTAGAAGCTGATGACGGGGGCGGACTGACACCGGCAGGTCTGACAGAACCCATTACTCCATTTATTAGTTGCATGCAGGGTACCAACAGCAAGGCTCACTGTCGCTGTGCTGCGCTGGAAGGTGAGATCGGTCAGGCAGTCAGTTGCAACATCTATTCACAGCGCCCCTCTCCATGCCGTGAGTTTTTACGCTCCGGAGAGAACGGGGAGGAAAATGATGCCTGCAATCGTGCCAGAGCCCGCTATGGCTTGCCCCCGCTGTAACCTGCCGAATAAAATTGCAGCGAATACCCTTTTCAGACGTGCAGCAAGGTGCAACCTTTTGAGGTAACAGGTTACAATGTGGATTATTGGGCGCGGTGACGCGTCGTTTTCACTGTTGAATAGCCAAGGAGCCTTCATGTCTATCACGGCCGGTACCCTCTACCGTGACACTATGAATTTTACGCGTAACCAACTTATCGGCCTGTTGTTGCTGTCATTGCTCACGGCGGTCATTACTGTCATGTTAAATCAAGTATTGATACCGGCACCTGAACAGTTACAGCTATTGAGTAATGTCAGCGGCGATCTCTCCAGCACCGGTCAGTTAGGGTTGCATGACCTGATTCAACAAATGACGCCCGAGCAGCAGATGGTGCTGCTCAAAGTTTCCGCTGCCAGCACCTTTGCAGCACTGGTCGGCAATGCCTTGCTGACTGGCGGTGTGCTGACGCTGGTAAGGCAGGTTTCTGCCGGACAACCCACCAGTGCGCTGCGCGCGATTGGTGGTTCCGCTCCGTTGCTGCCACGGCTGTTCTTTTTGATTCTGGTGTGTACCATTTTGGTGCAACTGGGCATGCTGCTGTTAATTGTGCCGGGGGTGTTGCTGGCCATAGCAGTGAGTGTGTCACCGGTGATCGCAGCGGTTGAGAATAAAGTCGTTTTCGCCTCCATCCGCCTCAGCGCAAAGCTCGCTTATAGCAATCTGAAGCTGGTTGCCCCCGCCGTACTTTTTTGGTTATTGGCTAAAGTTGCCCTACTGATGCTGGTTGCGCGTTTGCCGCTGGCATCGCCGACCACCATGGCAATTCTGATGAACGGGGTAAGCAACCTGATCTCTGCCATCTTTTTGATCTATCTTTTCCGTCTGTATATGTTGCTACGTCAATAATGCGCAAACATGCCGTCTGCGGGCGGCATGTTTGATTAACAGAAAAGTAATGTTCTGCAAATTCTTACGATAAAACAGGAAGCGGATGGCGCAATCAAGGATAATGACAATCAGCAGCAGACGCTCGCCTACGGGTGAATGTAGTTAATCTTTGGCACCTCGCGTTGTAATAGGTCGATATAATGAAGCAACTTATTGATTTCTTGCCTTTAGTTATTTTTTTCGTCGTATACAAATTGCACGATATCTTTTGTGCAACCGGTGCGCTGATCGCTGCCACACTCGCTGCGCTCCTCTACAGCTGGTACAAATTCCGCAAGGTAGAAAAAACCATGCTGGTCACCGTGGTGTTGGTGGCGGTGTTCGGCGGGCTGACTATCTATTTTCATAACCCCGAATTCATCAAATGGAAAGTGACGATCATTTATGCGTTGTTTGCCGGTGCGTTACTGATCGGTCAGTGGTTTTTCAACAACTCGCTGATTCAGAGCATGTTGGGCAAAGAGATTACGCTGCCGCAACCGGTTTGGCGTAAGCTGAATAGCGCCTGGGCGCTGTTCTTCATTGCCTGCGGACTGCTCAATATCTATGTTGCGTTCTGGTTGTCAGAAGGTCTGTGGATGAACTTCAAGGTATTCGGGCTGACAGGGCTCACCTTGTTGTTTACACTGGCCTGTGGCGTTTACATCTATCGCCATCTGCCGCCTGAGCAGAATAATAACGAAAGCAAACAGTAATCCTTTAAACGTTAACCTGAGACGACGATGAGTACTACTCAAACTGCACCTCACGGTGAGCTTGTTCTGCGTACGCTGGCTATGCCCGCTGATACTAATGCCAATGGCGATATCTTTGGTGGTTGGCTAATGTCGCAAATGGACATTGGCGGTGCCATCATGGCGAAAGAGATTGCCGAAGGGCGCGTTGTCACGGTGCGCGTTGACGGCATGAGCTTCCTCAAACCTGTCGCCGTCGGTGATGTGGTTTGCTGCTATGCACGCTGTCTGCGCACCGGGCGCAGTTCATTGGATATCAATGTGGAAGTGTGGGTGAAGAAGGTTTCTACTGCCCCCATCGGGCAACGTTACCGCGCAACTCAGGCGCTTTTCACCTACGTTGCAGTGGATGAAACGGGTCACCCCTGCGAATTACCGGCCGGGAAAAGCCACTTTACCGCCCCCGACCCGGCCCAGGAACACCCCTGACCGCCCATTAACGTCACGGGCCTTGGACAAAAAAGAACCGCAATTGCGGTTCTTTTTTTATTGATGTGCAGCGGAGGATTTATTCGGTCGTGTATTCAATATGTTGATTGCAGTGTGAAATATCCGGTTTTGGATGTGGAATACAGTGGCTAAAGTTGATGTAAGATGCCCGTTTTGTGAACAGACATCTCCTGTGAAAAAACACGGTTATGGAAAAAGTGGCCATCAGC
>NZ_JAHWCO010000682.1:0-1506 GCF_020054415.1 Candidatus Symbiopectobacterium sp.
CAGTGGCTAAAGTTGATGTAAGATGCCCGTTTTGTGAACAGACATCTCCTGTGAAAAAACACGGTGATGGCAAAAGTGGCCATCAGCGTTACCGTCGTCAGTCATGCAAACACGGATGGCTACAGGGCTTACAACGACGAAATTCAAAGAGTAAAACACATTGTTAGCAAGCTGTATACACAGCGTATTGAGCGTACACATCTGACACTGCTTAACCGATTGCAACGGCTCAATCGCAAGACGTTCGGATAGGCTTTGTTGAATAAATAGATTTTATGCTGGCAGCCCAGTGAAACGACGGATCCTCGCAACGTAAAATCATGCAGTTAGGCCTAATGAGAAAAGTGTACACCTGAGATGACAAGCATTTTCAACCAATACTGGCGTGGAAAAACAGCATGATTACCTATTATTCAACAAAGCCGCTCGGATATTCAAAATCATCCGAAATGCACGATAAGATCATCGGTACTTACATCGAATGCGAGTACTACGTTTGATGCGACATCAACTCATTGAATACACGACCGCGGGATGATGCTATGACACGAATGAGCACTATCTACAGCAGGCTTTCATACGGAAGCGGGACGGTGCTAATAGGGCTGGGCGTTTCTGCCAGAGCCTACGCCGCATAAACTAAAGAGAGCGGGTTGCTTGCAGACAAAATGGCCGGGTTAACGCTCGGTGATTGGGCTATTGTTGTCGGTATGGTCTGCACAATCGGCACCTTCGCTATCAACTGGTACTACCACAGGAAGGAGTATCAACTGAGGGAAAAAGGCGGTGCGTAATGTCGAAAGCAAGCAAACTCAGTGCGGCAATGCTGGCGCTCATCGCTGCTGGCGCGTTAGCCCCGGTGATGATGGCGCAATTCCAGACTGAAAAAGAGGGTATGCGTATAAACGCTTATCCTGACGGCGGCGGCATCTGGACGATTTGCGGTGGCGTGACACGGGTAGATGGCAAGCCGGTAGTGAAGGGCATGAAGCTGACCGCCGAGCAGTGCGCAAATATTGATGCCGCAGAACAGCAAAAGGCGCTCGATTGGGTAGACCGTAACGTTAAAGTGCCGCTCACTGAGATTCAGAAAGTCGGCATTGCCTCATTTTGTCCGTGGAACATTGGACCCGGTAAGTGCTTCCCCTCAACGTTCTACCGCAAATTGAATGCAGGCGATCTGATTGGTGCCTGCAAAGAGATTAAGCGCTGGATTTGGGACGGAGGCAAAGATTGCCGTATCCGCTCAAACAACTGTTACGGGCAGATAGAGCGGCGTGACCAGGAGGCGGAATTATCGTGCTGGGGGCTGGATACATGAGGCAGTATCTGTATGCCGCTATCGTTGCTTTGCTGGGTCTGCTGTTATTTGTATTAGTCGCGACTAGATCTGACACTGGACCTTGAAAGGTTGAGAGTTACCGGTTTTGATATGGGTGTCTAATCCTTAAACAAAACGCGAGGTAATTCTCATGCTTCATACTAACAATCCCATTATCAAACACA
>NZ_JAHWCO010000020.1:0-13434 GCF_020054415.1 Candidatus Symbiopectobacterium sp.
AATGTGCTGCGGGCGTACGCCGATGGCCACTTTACTCGATGGAAAACGGATCTGGGCAGAAAAGAATCTGAACCAGATGTAATCTGACAGACACCTGTATAAATAATCGGTAACTGTCAGATCAGGTCTGAGCTAGTACACGTGATGCCTTGCAAAAAGAGGCGATTGCGTTGGCCGAGGCTGCGGGCGTAGAACGCGGGAGCATAACAGTCATCGAGTTTATTGAACTACCGCTAGCCTATTTGCCGGGCAATGCCGTTCAGGTAAAAGTGAAGGTTGCTGGAAATCTGCTACAACAAGCCAGGCATGATGAAACGCTCCCATCCGGTCATCGTTTGGGAGCGTGTCACATCAGTAGATGACTTTATGTCCGTAGCTCTGCAGTATGGATTGTACGCGGTTCATGGTATCGGCTTTCGGCGGTTTTACACCATCCAGCTTATATTCTTCCCCCATAGCGACCCATTTATGCTTTCCCAGCTCATGGTAGGGTAGCAATTCGATTTTCTCGATGTTGGTCGTGTCTTTGGTAAATTCACCCAGCAGGTGCGCTGAGGCATCATCATCCGACCAACCAGGGACGACTACGTAGCGAATCCAGGTACGCTGATTGCGCTTGGCTAAATAGCGGGCAAATTCCAGCGTGCGGTGATTGGAGACGCCCACCAGATTCTGGTGAATACTGTCATCCATCTGTTTCAAATCCAGCATCACCAGATCGGTAACATCCAACAGTTCATCAATCACCGGATCGTAGCGGCGCACGAAACCATTGGTATCGATGCAGGTATTGATGCCTTCTGCCTGACACGCGCGGAACCAGTCGCGCACAAATTCAGCCTGAAGAATGGCTTCGCCGCCCGATGCGGTAACGCCTCCGCCCGAAGCATTCATAAAGTGGCGATAGGTCACCACTTCTTTCATCAGATCCTCAACAACGATCTCCTTGCCGCCGTGGGTATCCCAAGTATCGCGGTTATGGCAATACAGGCATCGCATCAGGCATCCCTGAAAGAAAACGATGAAACGAATACCGGGACCATCGACGGTCCCGCAGGATTCAAATGAGTGAATGCGACCGATCAGTGACATTACAAGTGTTTCTCCAAATATGGCCGTTCAATAGCAGCAGGTGTTAACACGAACAGGGAAATGCAACGGTGCGCCGACGTCATGTAGGACGTGTAATAAACGAACGGTAAACCGTCTCGCCTGTGTCGTGTTGAATCTGTTTTGCCAGCCCGCCGCGGTACAAGGAGCGGGCTGGCAAAACAGGTTATCAGTGCGGAGGGTGAGAAAAAGGCCCCACCGGGGTGGAGCCTTTATTTTACGCCTTTTCAGGCAGTCAGGGAAATTACATTGACTGAGTGAAAGTACGGGTAATAACGTCTTGCTGCTGTTCTTTGGTCAGCGAGTTGAAGCGCACGGCATAACCAGAAACACGGATGGTCAACTGCGGATATTTTTCCGGGTGTTCCATTGCATCCAACAGCATTTCACGGTTCATCACGTTCACGTTCAGGTGTTGACCACCTTCGATGCTGGATTCGTGGTGGAAGTAACCGTCCATCAGGCCTGCTAGGTTGGTCTTACGCACGTCATCATTTTTACCCAATGCGTTAGGAACGATGGAGAAGGTGTAAGAGATACCGTCTTTCGCGTAGGCGAACGGCAGTTTAGCAACGGAAGTCAGAGATGCAACAGCACCTTTCTGGTCACGGCCGTGCATCGGGTTAGCACCCGGTCCGAATGGTGCACCAGCGCGACGGCCATCCGGTGTGTTACCGGTTTTCTTACCATATACCACGTTAGAGGTGATGGTCAGAACAGATTGTGTCGGGGTAGCACCACGGTAGGTGGTCAGTTTCTGAATTTTCTTCATGAAACGTTCTACCAGGTCACAAGCAAGGCCATCAACGCGCGGATCGTTGTTACCGAACTGCGGGTATTCGCCTTCGATATCGAAGTCGATGGCCAGGCCATCTTCGTCACGAATCGGTTTAACTTTCGCATATTTGATGGCAGACAGGGAGTCAGCGGCAACGGACAGACCGGCGATACCACATGCCATGGTACGGAACACGTCACGATCGTGCAGCGCCATCAGCGATGCTTCGTAGCTGTATTTGTCGTGCATGTAGTGGATGATGTTCAATGCAGTGACATACTGCTTGGCCAGCCAATCCATGAAGTGGTCCATACGGTCCATTACCACGTCAAAGTCCAGCACATCACCTTTGATCGGTTCAGATTTCGGACCGACCTGCATCTTCAGTTTTTCGTCCACGCCGCCGTTGATAGCATAGAGCATGGTTTTTGCCAGGTTGGCACGTGCACCGAAGAACTGCATTTGTTTACCAACAACCATCGGGCTCACGCAACAAGCGATAGCATAGTCATCGCTGTTGAAGTCCGGACGCATCAGATCGTCGTTCTCGTATTGCAGAGAAGAGGTATCGATGGACACTTTAGCTGCATACTTTTTGAAGTTCAGCGGCAGTTTTTCAGACCACAGGATAGTGATGTTCGGTTCCGGAGACGGCCCCATGGTGTACAGGGTGTTCAGGAAACGGAAGCTGTTTTTGGTTACCAGAGTACGACCGTCAAGGCCCATACCGGCCAGGGACTCAGTTGCCCAGATCGGGTCACCGGAGAACAGTTCATCGTATTCAGGCGTACGCAGGAAGCGCACCATACGCAGTTTCATCACAAGGTGGTCGATCAGTTCCTGTGCGTCTTGCTCAGTGATTTTACCGGCTTTCAGGTCACGTTCGATGAAGATATCCAAGAAGCTGGATACACGACCGAAGGACATGGCCGCACCGTTCTGAGATTTAACCGCAGCCAGGTAGCCGAAGTAAGTCCATTGAACGGCTTCTTTTGCATTGGTAGCCGGACCAGAGATATCGCAGCCGTATTTGGCAGCCATTTCTTTGATCTGAGACAGCGCATGATGCTGGTCGGCAATCTCTTCGCGCAGACGGATAGTCGCTTCTAGGTCTTCACCGTTTTCCAGTTTGGATTGCAGAGAAGTGAAATGAGCGAATTTGTCTTTCATCAGGTAGTCGATACCGTACAGCGCAACGCGACGGTAGTCACCGATGATACGGCCGCGGCCATAAGCATCCGGCAGACCGGTCAGCACGCCAGATTTACGGCAGCGCAGGATATCCGGAGTGTAAACATCGAATACGCCCTGGTTATGGGTTTTGCGGTATTCGGTGAAGATTTTTTTCAGTTGCGGATCCAGTTCACGGCCATAAACCTTGCAGGAACCTTCAACCATTTTGATGCCGCCAAACGGAATCAGCGCACGTTTCAGCGGCGCGTCAGTTTGCAGACCAACGATTTGTTCCAGGCTCTGGTCGATATAACCGGCGTCATGAGAGGTGATGGTGGCTGCAACGTTGGTATCGAAGTCAACCGGCGCGTGAGTGCGGTTTTCTTGTTTGATACCTTCCATAACAGCATCCCACAGCTTGGTGGTTGCCGGAGTAGCGCCAGCCAGGAAGGACTCGTCACCTTCATACGGTGAGTAGTTCTTCTGAATGAAGTCACGTACGTTGACGCCATTCTGCCATTCACCCGCGCTAAAACCTTCCCACGCGTTAGCCAATTTTTCATTCAGTTCGGTCATATTACACCTACCTTTGGTTTGGAATTCATAACCCGATTTGCAGTCGGCGACAGATTAATGTTTGTCGCCACCGCGCAAATAAATAACCCAATATGTTAACCCTACCAGAAAACCGCCGCCGACGATGTTGCCAAGCGTGACAGGAATCAGGTTGTCCACGATAAAGTTGTGGAGGGTAAGGTGCTCAAATTGTGACGGCGCTTTGCCAATGGCTTCCCAAAATTCGTGCGCCGCGAAATTCTTGATAACGATCCCCATGGGGATCATAAACATATTAGCAATACTGTGCTCAAAGCCGCTGGCAACGAACATGCCCACCGGTAGGATCATTGCGAACATTTTGTCTGTCAGCGTCCGGCCTGAGTAGCTCATCCATACCGCCAGACAAACCATCAGGT
The DNA here is from genome assembly GCF_020054415.1 of Candidatus Symbiopectobacterium sp. NCBI lineage: Bacteria > Pseudomonadati > Pseudomonadota > Gammaproteobacteria > Enterobacterales > Enterobacteriaceae > Symbiopectobacterium > Candidatus Symbiopectobacterium sp. Next base: position 4,036 of record NZ_JAHWCO010000020.1, read on the forward strand.
TAGCCAGCACCCCGAGGCAAAACGCTTCAACAAAAGTGTGTTCCACTTTGTGTTCTGCGGTTTGCAGGACACTAAAGCCCCATGCACCGTTGGCGACCATATGCTCACAGGCAAACCAGATCAGAGCGACAAAAAACAGTGCGCCGAACAGGTTGCCCACATAGACGTTACACCAGTTGCAGGCCAGCTGTTTCCAAGTGATACGGCCGCTTGCCTTGGCAATCACTGTTAATACCGTTGAGGTAAACAGGTCAGCGCCGCAGACAACCACCAGCATCAGGCCGAGTGAGAAGCAGATCCCACCAATCAGTTTAGCCATGCCGTAAGGCATAGACGCGGAATCGGTTGTGGCTGTGATGTAAAAAACGAAGGCGATAGAAATAAAAACACCAGCAGTAATCGCCAAAAAAAACGTAGTCAGGGGTTGTTTGGTAGCTTTATAGACACCAGCATCTTCAGCGACTTTCGCCATGGCTGCCGGTAGTAAAAGTGTAAAGGGGTTGTCAGCTTTCACACTAACGTTCTCCAAGATTTATCCGCGAGGGGATACTAACAAAGCAGTATAAAGCAAAATTTGACTTGGATCATATCGTGAAAATTTAGTGGGGTGAAAACCCTCTACGATCTGCACTAAATTCACGCTAACCAATTTAAATTAATAAAGAAAAAATATTTTAAAAATTATAAAAAGAGTTGAATATAGGGGGTGGAATAGCGTGAAAAAGAGTTAAGTGATATGCGTTTTTGTATCATTTCGGTGTTGTGAGTTGCTGCAAATTAATTAAAAATTCACCATTCAATAACAATAAGTACATTATTCTTCATTTTATGAGAAATGCCGAATTATTCGAACTACGCAGCGATAAGATATTGGATTATGACATCTGGCGTGTTGCTGGAAAATTGATCGAAAAAATAAGGTTGCCGCTTGAGGTCATAACAGTGTGAATGCTCCCCGGTGTTAACCGGGGAGGACGGGCGATACGGCATTAGCCCCAGAAACGACGCTTAGCCGCTTGCAGTTTCTCGTAAGCTGCCAGCAGCGATTGGTGTGCAGGCAATGTGGAGAAGGTGTCATCGACGTCAAACATCCCGTAGAAACATTGCTCACCGGCAATCGCTGCGCTCGCGGCGTCGACGGTGTCTCTGCCGTACATTTTCACAAACGCATCGTAATACTGTAATGGCTCACGCTCTTCGTCCAATGCCAGCGTCAACAGCGTCTGCAAACAGCGGTAGTAGTTGCTGCGCGATGTGCTGAAGACGGAGCCGTTGAAATCCTGCGTCCATTCCGCCTGTTCCAGATCGCCGCCTGCCAGCGCCAGCATCGCTTTTAATTCACCGATGCGCAGCGTGAGCCAGCCATTATCCTTGCCAGTTGCCAGCCCTAGCAATTCGCGCACGCGAGTGAAGTCATCAAAACCTTCATCATCCAACTGAGCGATCATATCGAGATACGCCTGCTTTTCCCACTGACTGCCGGGCAGAGAGAGGATGGTCTCGCGTAAATGCACACCCATATTGTTGTTTGCCAACAGCAGGTCGTCTGCCGGATAAATGTCGGACATCCCCGGTACGATAATGCGGCAAGCATACACTGACAGGTGCTCGTAATCGGCGATGTACACCTCTTTGTGTTCTTTGTGGAAAATTGCCATCAAGGTAGCAAATTCCTGCTCGTTGCTGCCTTTAAAGCTCCAGTCGACAAAGGGATAGTCCGCGTCTGTTTTAAACAAATCCCAGGAGATCAAACCACTGGAATCGATAAAGTGGGTTTCCAGATTGGCATGATCCGCCACATCATCATTGTCGAAGCTCGGCGGGGTAAATACATCGAGATCTTTCAACCCGCGTCCTTGTAGCAGTTCGGTGACAGTACGCTCCAGCGCGACGCAGAAATCCGGGTGCGCACCGAAAGAGGCGAAGCAGGTGCCGTTACTGGGGTTGAACAGCACCACGCAGATCACTGGATAATTACCGCCCAGCGAGGCGTCATAGGCAAGGATCGGGAACCCTTCTTTTTCCAGCGTGGCGATGGCTTCCACCACGCTAGGATAACGTTGAAACACGCTGTCCGGGATGGTTGGCAGGCTGATGGCTTCAGCAATAATGCGGTTTTTGATGTGGCGTTCGAACACCTCAGACAACCCCTGAACAAGCGCTTCATTGGCGGTGTTGCCAGCGGACATCCCGTTGTAAACGTAGAGGTTACCGATGATATTCATCGGGATGTAGACGGTGGTGTCATCGGATTGACGGGTAAACGGCAGGGCGCAGATGCCACGTTCGCCGTTGCCGGATTGCAGATCCACCAGCATGCTGGCGCTCAATTCGTTATCAGGATCGTAAAATGCGCGCAGGTGATCATCCAGAATCCCCAGTGGCAAGCTGTCATAGTCCGGCAGCGGGAACCATTGCTCGTTCGGGTAATGCACGAAATCGCCGTTAGCGATTGACTTGCCCAAATAGAAGTCTGCAAAGAAGTAGTTGGTGGAAAGACGCTCGAAATATTCGGCTGAAGCCAAGGCGGCTTTCTTGCTGGCGCCTTTGCCTTTGGTAAAGCACAACGGGCAATCTTTGTCACGAATATGACGGACCAGACGTTAGGCACCGGATTAAGCCAGGAGGCTTCTTAGATGTTGAACCCTAGGTCACGGAGTTGCTGTTGAAAACGGGCGATGGAGTCTTCTAGGGCTGCGTCTTTGCCTAGGATGAACGTTTGGCTCATGATTGTCACTTTTCTCTTTTATGGGACGTGCATCATACGGACTTTTCACGGACAACTCCACGCTGTCGCCGTGCGTGTTTTATACGGGAAATCGTAATAAGGATTGCAGCGGGAAGGAGCCAGTGATAAAAACAAATGGTGGCGGTTGCTGCAAATAGCCAACGTGGTTGTTGTAAAAAATCATAATAGTCGTACTAAACACGTGGTGAGGGGAAATGACGCAAGTTTTCAATTTTAGCGCCGGTCCAGCCATGCTGCCGGTTGAAGTGTTGCGTCGTGCCGAGCAAGAGTTGTGTAGCTGGCGTGGGCTGGGAACGTCCGTAATGGAAATCAGCCACCGCAGTAAAGAATTTATGCAGGTGGCGGCGGAAGCCGAGCAGGATCTGCGCGATTTGTTAAAGATCCCCTCCAACTACAACGTGCTGTTCTGCCAAGGGGGCGCGCGCGCGCAGTTTGCGGCCGTGCCACTCAATCTGCTGGGTGACAGCACTAAAGCTGACTATATCGACGGCGGCTATTGGGCGCACAGTGCGATTAACGAAGCGGAAAAATACTGCAAACCGAACGTTATTGACGTGAAAACACGCATTGACGGCCTGCGCGCCGCCAAACCGATGCGTGAATGGGCTCTGTCTGACGATGCCTCTTTTGTGCACTACTGCCCGAATGAAACCATTGATGGTCTGGCAATTGAAGAAACGCCTGACTTTGGCGACAAGATTGTGGTTGCTGACTTCTCCTCCAGCATCCTGTCCTGCCCGATCGATGTCAGCCGTTTCGGCGTGATTTATGCCGGTGCGCAGAAAAACATTGGCCCTGCCGGTTTAACCTTGGTGATTGTGCGCGATGACCTGTTGGGTAAATCCCGCAGCGTGCTGCCGTCGGTGTTGGATTACAAAACGCTGGCCGATAACGACTCCATGTACAACACGCCGCCGACCTTTGCCTGGTACCTTTCTGGCATGGTATTCAAATGGCTGAAAGAGCAGGGTGGCCTGGTGGAAATGGAAAAACGCAATCGCGAGAAAGCGGATCACCTTTACGGCGCTATCGATAGCAGCGATTTCTACCGTAACGACGTGCTGGCCGCCAACCGCTCACGCATGAATGTGCCGTTCCTGCTCGGTGATGACGCGCTGGATAAACTGTTCCTGGAAGAGTCTAAAATGGCTGGGTTGCATGCGCTGAAAGGCCACCGCGTCGTGGGAGGGATGCGTGCGTCGCTGTACAACGCGATTCCGCTGGAAGGTGTACAGGCGCTGACTGCCTTTATGGCGGATTTTGAACGTCGCCACGGCTAATACCGCAGCGAGTGGCGCCGTGGTCTGCCCGCGGCGTTGCAGGTCGTACCGTTGCCGCAGAACGTAAAGCGGCAACTTGTTTCCAGTAAACCCCGGTGTGTACCGGGGTTTCTTATGTTGATGACCGGAGTTAAGAGTTACATGCAGGAATCCCTTACCCTACAGCCTATTTCCCTGATCGATGGCGTGATTAACCTTCCCGGTTCGAAAAGCGTCTCTAACCGTGCTTTGTTGCTGGCAGCATTGGCTACGGGGACGACGCGTTTGAAAAACATGCTCGATAGCGATGACGTTCGCCATATGCTGGACGCGTTGCAACTGTTAGGCGTGCAATATCAGCTTTCGCACAGCAGCACCGAGTGCGACGTCACTGGTATTGGTGGACCGTTCAGCGTGTCGCAACCGTTAGAACTGTTTCTTGGCAATGCGGGCACGGCGATGCGTCCGCTGACCGCCGCGTTATGCTTGAAGCAAGGAGATATTGTTTTGACCGGTGAGCAGCGTATGAAAGAGCGACCGATCGGCCATTTGGTAGATGCGTTGCGCCAAGGTGGCGCGACCATCGACTACCTTGAGCAGACCAACTATCCGCCATTGCGCCTGCACGGCGGTTTCCAGGGGGGTGAGATCGCTGTGGATGGCAGCGTCTCCAGCCAGTTCCTGACCGCGCTGCTGATGACAGCGCCGTTGGCGAGCAAAGACACCCGCATCAGTATCAAAGGCGATCTGGTGTCCAAGCCCTATATCGATATCACGCTGCGCATGATGAAAGATTTTGGCGTTGAGGTGCACAACGAAAATTACCAGTACTTCAGCGTACAGGGCAACCAGCAATACCATGCGCCAGGTGAGTATTTGGTGGAAGGTGATGCCTCTTCCGCCTCCTGTTTTTTGGCGGCGGCGGCCATTAAAGGTGGAACGGTCCGTGTCACGGGCGTGGGGCGCAACAGCGTGCAAGGCGATATCCGTTTTGCTGACGTGCTGGAAAAAATGGGTGCCATTATTCGTTGGGGGGATGACTATATCGAGTGTCAGCGCAGTGAGTTGCATGCCATCGATATGGACATGAATCATATCCCCGATGCGGCCATGACGATTGCTACGACAGCGCTGTTTGCCGAAGGTGGCACCACGACGCTGCGCAATATCTACAATTGGCGCGTAAAAGAGACCGATCGTCTTGCGGCAATGGCGACTGAGCTGCGCAAAGTCGGTGCGACGGTGGAAGAGGGGAACGATTATATTCGTATTACGCCTGCCCCTCAGTTACGTTTTGCCGAGATCGGCACCTACAACGATCACCGTATGGCGATGTGTTTCTCGCTGGCGGCATTATCCGATACACCAGTGACCATTATCGACCCCAAATGTACGGCAAAAACTTTCCCTGACTATTTTCAACAGTTGGCGCGTCTGAGCCACGGTTAATAATCAGACGGTAGTTGCACTTTCCCTGTAGGGTGGGCCTATGCCCGCCCTCAGTTTTACAAGGCATCTTCTGAAATTTTATCTTTCTCAGGGTGTTAGGCTAACGGCTTTGCTCGTTGGCGCGTATAATGGGGCACCGTAAGTCGTAACAGACCTCGCGGTTGACCCGAGTAATAGGAGAAAGAGATGGCGGTAACGGCACCGGTAATAACGGTTGATGGGCCGAGTGGCGCAGGCAAGGGAACGCTGTGCGAGGCGTTGGCAGAAACATTACAGTGGAATTTGTTGGACTCGGGCGCGATTTATCGCGTGCTCGCCTTGGCTGCCTTACATCATCAGGTTGATATCGGTTCGGAAGAAGCGTTAGTGCCGCTGGCGTCGCACCTTGACGTGCGTTTCGTTGCTGAAGACGGGCAATTGAAAGTGATTCTGGAAGGTGAGGACGTCAGTAACGAAATTCGTAATGAAACGGTCGGTAACACTGCCTCGCAGGCGGCCGCTTTTCCGCGTGTAAGAGAAGCATTGTTGCGTCGGCAGCGTGCGTTTCGCGAAGCGCCGGGACTGGTCGCGGATGGCCGAGATATGGGTACGGTGGTGTTCCCAGATGCGCCTGTGAAGATTTTTTTGGATGCCAGCGCGGAAGAACGTGCACAACGACGCATGCTACAGTTGCAGAAAAAAGGCTTTAATGTTAACTTTGAACGTCTTTTGTCCGAGATAAAAGAACGGGATGTGCGCGATCGGAGTCGTCCGGTAGCACCGTTAGTCCCTGCCGCAGACGCGCTGGTGTTGGATTCGACCGATATGTCTATTGATGACGTTATTGCGAAATCGCTCAGTTATGCGCGTGAGATCCTTGCTCAATCACAGAATTGATTGAGGCGCTATATGGCATTTTTTTTAACCTTGTTGTAAGGATAACAGCAGGGCGTGTGAGACAACCCCATCAAGCAGGATGCCAGATGGACGTTAAATTGAAACCCTTAAGATTAACAACATGACTGAATCTTTTGCTCAACTCTTTGAAGAATCGCTGAAAGAAATCGAAATTCGTCCGGGTTCCATCGTTCGCGGCGTTGTCGTTGCTATTGATAAAGATGTCGTACTGGTTGACGCCGGTCTGAAATCTGAATCTGCCATTCCGGTAGAACAATTCAAAAGCGCACAAGGCGAACTCGAAATCCAGGTGGGTGACGGAATAGACGTTGCCCTAGACGCGGTAGAAGACGGTTTCGGTGAGACCTTGCTGTCTCGTGAGAAAGCGAAACGCCACGAAGCCTGGCTGATGCTGGAAAAAGCCTACGAAGAAGCTGCGACCGTTACCGGTGTTATCAACGGTAAAGTGAAAGGCGGCTTCACGGTTGAACTGAACGGCATCCGTGCGTTCCTGCCGGGTTCTTTAGTTGACGTTCGCCCGGTTCGCGACACTCTGCACCTGGAGGGAAAAGAGCTTGAGTTTAAAGTGATCAAGCTGGATCAGAAACGCAACAACGTTGTCGTTTCCCGCCGTGCAGTTATCGAATACGAGAACAGCGCTGAGCGCGATCAACTGCTGGAAAACCTGCAAGAAGGCATGGAAGTTAAAGGTATCGTTAAGAACCTCACTGACTACGGTGCATTCGTTGACCTGGGTGGCGTTGATGGTCTGCTGCATATCACTGATATGGCGTGGAAACGCGTTAAGCATCCGAGCGAAATCGTCAATGTTGGCGATGAGATTACTGTGAAAGTGCTGAAGTTCGACCGCGAACGTACTCGTGTGTCCCTGGGCCTGAAACAGCTGGGCGAGGATCCGTGGGTTGCTATCGCTAAGCGCTACCCGGAAAACACCCGTCTGACCGGTCGTGTGACCAACCTGACTGATTACGGCTGCTTCGTAGAAATCGAAGAAGGCGTTGAAGGTCTGGTACATGTATCTGAAATGGATTGGACCAACAAAAACATCCATCCGTCCAAAGTGGTTAACGTGGGCGACGTGGTTGAAGTTATTGTTCTGGATATCGACGAAGAACGTCGTCGTATCTCCCTGGGCTTGAAACAATGCAAATCCAACCCGTGGCAGCTGTTCGCTGAAACCCACAACAAGGGTGACCGCGTAGAAGGTAAGATCAAGTCTATCACTGACTTCGGTATCTTCATCGGTCTGGATGGCGGTATCGATGGTCTGGTACACCTGTCTGACATCTCTTGGAGCGTGGCTGGCGAAGAAGCCGTTCGCGAATACAAGAAAGGTGACGAAATCGCCGCTGTTGTTCTGCAAGTTGACGCAGAGCGCGAGCGTATCTCCTTGGGCGTTAAGCAACTGGCGGAAGACCCGTTCAATAACTATCTGTCACTGAACAAAAAAGGTGCGATCGTAACGGGTAAAGTCACTGCTGTTGACGCAAAAGGTGCTACAGTTGAATTAGCAGATGGCGTTGAAGGTTACCTGCGTGCTTCTGAAGCATCTCGTGACCGTGTAGAAGATGCTACGCTGGTTCTGAACGTAGGCGATGAAGTTGAAGCCAAATACACTGGTGTTGATCGTAAAAACCGTGTTGTAAGCCTGTCTGTACGTGCGAAAGACGAAGCGGATGAGAAAGACGCTATCGCTACCGTAAACAACAAACAGGAAGAAGGTAACTTCTCCAGCGCAATGGCTGAAGCGTTCAAAGCAGCTAAAGGCGAGTAATAGGGTGGGGTGAGTCGGCCATGAGGTTGACTCATTCTGTTACGGTAGTAAGTCAATCGTGGCTATCCAATATTGATATAACCACGCACTTGGAGGAATTATGACCAAGTCTGAACTGATCGAAAGACTTGCTGGGCAGCAATCTCATATCCCGGCCAAGGTGGTTGAGGATGCAGTGAAAGAGATGCTCGAGCAGATGGCGGCAACGCTGGCTGATGGTGATCGCATTGAGATCCGAGGGTTCGGCAGTTTTTCACTTCACTACCGTGCACCACGCGTTGGGCGCAATCCAAAAACCGGTGAAAAGGTAGAGCTGGAAGGTAAATACGTTCCCCATTTCAAACCAGGTAAAGAACTGCGCGATCGTGCAAATATTTATGGCTGATATGCCGAGATAATCTGCACGAAACACCGTGGTATTATTTGCAATAGACTGTAATGTCTAGCTTTTTAGAAAGGCACCTGTAAAAAGGTGCCTTTTTTATTGCCCTTAAACCCAACTATCTTGCAATCGTTGTCAATATTGCGAGCTTTCCGCCAAAAGCGCAAAGCGCCGATAAACCCGCCCGTTGTGTCAACCGATAACATTATTAAGCCTATGGTTTACTTTGTAATGGAATAAAATGTTAAAAAATATATAGATTAGTACAGGGTTATTAGCGTTGCTCGGGGTGATGGCTGCTCTGTCGTTGCTGGTAAGCGCCACGGGGATCATTGCCATTAATAAAAGTTACGATGCGCTCGTGGTGCTAAATCGTATTCAGGGCGTGGAACTGGGCAATTTTGCGAGCAGTAACACCAATATGCAGCGCGTGCGTGTAGCGGATTCTTTTGCGACTCGCGCGTTGGAAACGCAGCAGTGGGATGATGCCATGGCGGCGGCGGGCCGTTCCGGGCAATATGCCCGTGCGGCTAAGGACGATCTTGATCGTTTTTTTGCGGCAACTGCGGGCACCGTGCAGGAAGAAATACTGGCTCAGAATATCGCCCAACCCTATAAAAATTATTATGAAAATGGCATTTTACCGATGCTAGATGCGCTAAAAAGTCGCGACATTGAGCGTTATTACCAATATCAGGTCACCCAACTCAAGCAACTTGGGACCGTCTTTGATAAAGTGTATTAGTCGCGACTAGATCTGACACTGGACCTTGAAAGGTTGAGAGTTACCGGTTTTGATATGGGTGCCTAATCCTTAAACAAAACGCGAGGTAACTCTCATGCTTCATACTTACAATCCCATTATCAAACACAAAGCCGGCCTGCTCAA
>NZ_JAHWCO010000227.1:0-1071 GCF_020054415.1 Candidatus Symbiopectobacterium sp.
TTGAGCAGGCCGGCTTTGTGTTTGATAATGGGATTGTAAGTATGAAGCATGAGAGTTACCTCGCGTTTTGTTTAAGGATTAGGCACCCATATCAAAACCGGTAACTCTCAACCTTTCAAGGTCCAGTGTCAGATCTAGTCGAGACTAATACAGATAAAGGTGTATTGATCTTCAATCGCAATAATTTCGCCCTGATTCAGCCGCTGCTGCGCTTTCGGCGATAAACGGTATTTACTCAGCGGCTCAATGTTCAGCGTGAACGACAGGTTCAGGTCCATCTCATTGATGGTCTTATGCCATTCGCGCGGCGGGATGGTACGCAACTCATTGCTGATCAGATAGAGTGAGCTTTTCATCAAATCGTCCATCGACTGACGGCCTGCGCGCTCTGCGGTCATTTTGTAGACCAACCCTACCAGCAGCGTCATTACCACTAAGCTGGCAAACAGTAACAGAAAAAACTGCACAAATAGTTTTCTCATGGTATGGCGCTCTCTCAGGCATTCGGTGCGAAAAGGTAACCTTTGTTACGCACGGTCTTGATACGGAAGGGCTCTAGTGCATTGTCGTGCAATTTTTTGCGCAGACGAGAAATGGCCACGTCGATACTGCGGTCCATGCCGTCATAACTGACACCGCGCAGATTTTTGAGCAACAAATCCCTGTCCATGGTATGTCCTGCATGGGTCGCCAACTGCCACAATAAATCGAAATCGGCAGTGGATAGCACAATATTCTCTTCCTCCAGCGTCACTTCACGATTAACCTGGTCGATACACAGCAACCCGAAGTGCAGCGTTTTGTGCACTTGAACCTGCGCCTGTACCGCAGGCGTTTCAGGCGCAACCTGCGTGGCGGGTTGCGCCGAGTATTGACGCAGATGGAGTCGCAAGCGGGCAAGCAGTACGGCTGGTGGCGTCGTTTTCAAAATATCTGTATTAGTCGCGACTAGATCTGACACTGGACCTTGAAAGGTTGAGAGTTACCGGTTTTGATATGGGTGCCTAATCCTTAAACAAAACGCGAGGTAACTCTCATGCTTCATACTAACAATCCCATTATCAAACACAA
>NZ_JAHWCO010000693.1:0-14055 GCF_020054415.1 Candidatus Symbiopectobacterium sp.
AGATGTTTTGGCCGATTAAAAGAATACCGCCGTATTGCCACACGTTATGACAAAACGGCGAGGAATTATCTGTCGATGGTTAAACTGGGCTGCATCCGCCTCTTTTACAAGAAGTTATGCAATTAAGGGACACAGCCTAGAATCGGTCCCGAGATGGCCTGTCGGGTCAATCGTTTTCCCGTGCCCGGTTTCCGTAAATGACTTTTATTGATCTGCTGCTCTGCCTCACGTGCGAGGGTAGCCATGATTTTTTGTCGAGCCGAATGTGCATGCGCTGGTTTTGCCGCGCGAGCATGTTGCCCCGTACCCGGGGTTTGAGACGCGGTTGCGGCATGTTTTGACTGATTAAACATAGCCACCGCGCGCACATTGATACACTGCGTGAAGGGGTTGATAAACTGTACTAACGCGTTATTTTTTGGCTGCGGTATCACCCCGTTTGTGGCAGGTTTGCCGCTCGGCACGCTGGCGATTTGTGCTCTGTTGCCAAGCCCGTTCAAGGCGTTTAACCCAGAGTGCTTTTGTGATGTTATCGGTGCCGCTTGTTGAGTTTTTGGCTCCTGGTTTGTCAATATGATGGTGGAAGATTTTTTGGTTATTGGCACTAACATAGAGAACCTCATGAATTCTGGATGCTGTATGCGTGCCAGCATAAAGTAGCGGTTAATTTCGACTATAAAAAAGGCGACTTACAGATTGAATCGTCATAAGGAGAGGGTAAGAGCGAGGTAACGCTATGGGAAACATGCGGGATGTGCTTTGAACGTGCAGAAACAAAAAAAAACCGGCCAGAGCCGGTTTTTTCTCACAACGAGGAAGACAAATGTCTACGCAAGCAATGATTACAGTGCGTTGATCTGAGCAGCCAGGTTGGATTTATGACGAGATGCTTTGTTCTTGTGGATCAGACCTTTGCTAGCCTGACGATCCACAATCGGTTGCATGTCGTTAAACGCTTTTTGTGCAGCTTCTTTATCGCCAGTAGCGATCGCGGCGTATACTTTCTTGATGAAAGTACGCATCATGGAACGACGGCTAGCGTTGTGCTTGCGACGCTTCTCAGACTGTACGGCGCGTTTCTTAGCTGATTTGATATTAGCCAAGGTCCAACTCCCAAATATATTCTATCGAGGACAATTCAAAGGACGAGGAATGTGCCCGTTTAGCCTTCGTTTGTCAATGGATTTGTGCAAATAAGCGCCGTTTGTACGCCGACGCTTGTTACGTTGTGATGGCGTAGGATTTTAACAGCTTCGCGCTCGGGAATACAGCGTTTCCCGACAGAAATTCGCGTTTACCTGACGAACTTTTGATAAGAAAGATGAATTTTTGCTCATACGAAGCAACGCCGTAGGGGCAATGCATGGCAAGAACGGTAGGCACTACCGAGCAATTGCGTGACAAAAGGCGTGAATCGCGCCTTAACCTTAACCGCTGTACAAGGTATAATCCGCCGATTTCCATATCGTTAACCAAACTGTTCCTGAGTCGCCATGCAGCTAATCCGCGGTATACACAATCTCCGGGCACGCCATTATGGTTGTGTGCTCACCATCGGCAATTTTGACGGTGTACACCGTGGGCATCAAATGCTGCTTGAGCGACTAAAGCAGGAGGGGCTGGCGCGTGGTTTGCCGGTGATGGTGATGACTTTCGATCCACAGCCGCTCGAATTGTTTGCTGCCGATCAGGCGCCTGCGCGGCTTACCCGGCTGCGGGACAAGGTGAACTATCTGGCGCGCGCAGGCGTTAACGCACTATTGTGCGTTAAGTTTGATGCAGCGTTCGCCGCACACGATGCGCAAGACTTTGTGCGCCACCTTCTGGTGGAAAAACTGGGTGTGAAATTTCTCGTTGTGGGGGATGACTTCCGCTTCGGGGCTGGTCGTAGCGGTGATTTCCTGTTATTACAGGAGGCGGGGCAGGCCCATGGTTTCGACGTTATCAGCACGGCGACGTTCTGCAATGGCGGTAGGCGCGTAAGCAGTACCGCAGTACGTGATGCCTTGCTGCATGACGATCTGCCACTGGCGCAAGAATTGTTGGGTCACCCTTACACGATTTCCGGGCGCGTGGTGCATGGTAAAGCGCTGGGCAGAACGTTGGGTTTTCCGACCGCGAATCTGCCGATGAAACGCCAGGTATCCCCGGTTAGTGGGGTGTATGCCGTTGAAGTCTACGGCCTTGGCCCTACGCCGTTTCCCGGCGTCGCCAATATCGGCACCCGGCCAACGGTAGACGGCGATAAACGCCAGCAGTTGGAAGTGCACCTGCTGGATGTAGCCATGGATCTGTACGGGCGTCATATAGACGTGGCGCTGTGTAAGAAAATACGAAATGAGCAGCGGTTTGCGTCGCTAGAGGCATTGACGCAGCAAATCGCCGAGGATGTGGTGACGGCCCGGACGTTTTTCGGGTTAGCAGCACCGGTGTAATATTCATACCCCAAGGTATGGCCGAAACTAAATCGAGAATCTAATGAGTGACTACAAAACTACCCTGAATTTGCCGGAAACAGGGTTCCCGATGCGTGGCGATCTGGCCAAGCGTGAACCTGACATGCTGAAACGTTGGTATGAACAGGATTTGTACGGAATTATTCGTCAGGCGAAAAAGGGCAAGAAAACCTTCATTCTGCATGACGGCCCTCCGTATGCGAATGGCAACATTCACATAGGTCACTCAGTTAACAAGATTCTGAAAGATATTATTGTCAAATCCAAAGGACTGGCCGGTTATGACTCGCCGTACGTACCGGGATGGGACTGCCACGGTCTGCCTATTGAACTGAAAGTCGAGCAACTGATTGGCAAGCCGGGCGAGAAGGTGAGCGCGGCAGAATTTCGTCAGGCATGCCGCAAATATGCGGCGGAGCAGGTTGAAGGGCAGAAGAAAGACTTTATCCGCCTCGGCGTGCTGGGCGATTGGGATCGCCCGTATCTGACCATGGATTTCAATACCGAGGCGAATATCATCCGCGCTCTCTGCAAGATCATCGACAACGGGCACCTGCACAAAGGGGCTAAACCGGTGCACTGGTGTGCCGATTGCGGTTCTGCATTGGCAGAAGCTGAGGTGGAGTATTACGATAAAACCTCTCCGTCTATTGATGTGGCTTTTACTGCTGTTGATGCGGCAGCTGTTGCGGAGAAATTCGGTGTCACCGCTGTTGCAGGCACGATTGCACTGGTTATCTGGACCACTACCCCGTGGACGCTGCCCGCGAACCGCGCGATCGCCGTGAATGCCGAGTTTGCTTATCAACTGGTGCAAATCGAAGGCAACGCGCTGATTCTGGCCGACGATCTGGTGGAAAGCGTGATGGCGCGCCTGGGCGTAACAAGCTGGACCGCGCTGGGCGACTGCAAGGGTTCCGATCTTGAACTGTTGCGTTTCAATCACCCGTTCCTGAATTTCGATGTGCCTGCGATTCTGGGCAACCACGTCACGCTGGATGCCGGTACCGGTGCGGTGCATACCGCGGGCGGCCACGGCCCGGATGACTATGTCATCAGCCAGAAATACCAGCTCGAAATCGCCAATCCGGTGGGTCCGAACGGCTGTTACCTGCCGGGTACGCACCCGAATCTGGACGGCAAGTTCGTCTTCAAAGCCAATGACCTCATCGTTGACATGCTGCGTGAAAGTGGCGCGTTGCTGCATGTGGAAAAACTGCAACACAGCTATCCGTGCTGCTGGCGTCACAAGTCGCCAATCATCTTCCGTGCTACGCAGCAGTGGTTTGTCAGCATGGATCAAAAAGGGCTGCGTCAGCAGTCGCTGTCTGAAATCAAAGGCGTGCAGTGGATCCCGGATTGGGGTCAGGCGCGCATCGAGTCCATGGTTGCCAACCGCCCAGACTGGTGTATCTCGCGCCAGCGTACCTGGGGCGTGCCGATGTCTCTGTTTGTTCATAAAGAGACCGAAGCGTTGCACCCTCGCACGCCGGAGCTGATCGAAGCGGTGGCTAAACGAGTTGAGCAGGACGGCATTCAGGCATGGTGTGATCTCGATCCGGCCGATTTGTTGGGGGCTGATGCTGCCAATTATGTCAAAGTGCCGGACACGCTGGATGTGTGGTTCGATTCCGGATCGACCCACGCCTCAGTGGTGGATGTGCGCCCGGAATTTGCAGGACATGCAGCCGATATGTATCTGGAAGGCTCTGACCAGCATCGCGGCTGGTTCATGTCCTCGCTGATGATCTCTACGGCGATCAAGGGTAAAGCCCCGTATCGTCAGGTGCTGACTCACGGCTTCACCGTCGATGGTCAGGGCCGCAAAATGTCCAAATCCATCGGCAATACCATTGCGCCGAAGGACGTGATGGACAAGCTGGGCGCGGATATTCTGCGTCTGTGGATCGGCTCCACCGACTATTCCGGCGAGATCGCGGTGTCCGATGAAATCCTCAAACGTTCTGCCGATGCTTATCGCCGCATCCGTAACACCGCACGTTTCCTGCTGGCAAACCTGAACGGGTTCGATCCGGCCTTGCACAGTGTGAAGCCGGAAGAGATGGTGGTGCTGGATCGTTGGGCGGTAGGCTGCGCGCAAGCCGCACAGCAAGAGATCGTTGAAGCGTACGAAAGCTACGATTTCCACCGTGTGGTGCAACGCCTGATGCAGTTCTGCTCCATCGAAATGGGCTCGTTCTATCTGGACATCATCAAGGATCGCCAATACACCGCCAAGCATGACAGCGTGGCGCGCCGCAGTTGCCAGACCGCGCTGTTCCATATTGCGGAAGCGCTGGTTCGCTGGATGGCACCGATCATGTCCTTCACCGCCGATGAAGTCTGGAGCTACCTGCCGGGTAAACGCGCACAGTACGTGTTTACCGAAGAGTGGTATGACGGCCTGTTCGGGCTGGCGGAAGAGGAAACCCTGAATGATGCGTTCTGGGCCGACATGCTGAAAGTGCGGGCCGAAGTGAACAAGGTGATTGAGCAAGCGCGTAACGACAAGCGTATTGGTGGTTCGTTGGAAGCGGCGGTAACGCTGTATGCTGATGCTGAGCTGTCCGAGAAGCTGGGGCGTCTGCAACAGGAGTTGCATTTTGCACTGCTGACCTCCAGGGCGCGGGTTGAACGCTATGAAGATGCTCCGGCGGATGCGCAGGCGAGTGAACTCTCTGGCCTGAAAATTGCCTTGAGCAAAGCGGATGGGCACAAGTGCCCGCGTTGCTGGCACTATGAGTCCGATATCGGTGTGGATGCTGCACACCCAGAGGTATGCGGACGCTGTGCCACGAATGTGGGCGGTAATGGCGAAGAGCGTAAATTTGTCTGATGAATAAATCGATCTGTTCAAGCGGGTTGCGCTGGCTGTTGCTGGTGCTGGTAGTGTTGGCGGTGGATCTTGGCGTCAAATACTGGGTGCTGGCGAATTTCGAACTGGGTGAAACTTGGGCGCTGTTCCCCTCGTTAAACCTGCACTATGCCCGTAACTACGGTGCGGCGTTTAGCTTCCTGGCAGATAAAGGCGGCTGGCAGCGCTGGTTCTTTGCCGGTATCGCCATCATGATCGTGGTGGCGCTGTTGGTGATGATGTACCGTAACAGCGCCGATCAGAAGCTGAGCAATATCGCCTATGCGCTGATTATCGGCGGTGCGCTGGGGAACCTGTTCGACAGAACCTGGCACGGCTTTGTGGTCGATTACATTGACTTCTACGTCGGTGACTGGCACTTCGCAACGTTCAATCTGGCGGACACTGCTATCTGTATCGGTGCTGGTCTGGTAGTGCTGGAAGGCTTTCTGGCACCTCACGACGCCTCGGCGAAGCCGAAGGGGCAGGCATGACGCAAAGCGTACAGAATACCAGCGCCGTACTGCTGCATTTTGTTCTGACGCTGGAAGATGGCAGCGTTGTGGAATCGACCCGCGAACGGGGTAAACTCGCGCTGTTTCGCTTGGGGGATGAGAGCCTGTCTCCGGCACTGGAACAGCAACTCCTCGGCTTGCGTCGGGGAGATAAACACCGTTTCACGTTGCCGCCGGAATCGGCCTTCGGGCCGTCCAATCCGGATTTGATTCAGTTCTTTCTGCGCCGCGATTTTGCCGAGACCAGCGTACCGGACGTGGGCACCATCATGCTGTTCAGCGGCGTGGCGGGAAATGATATACCCGGCGTGATTCGTGAAGTGGCGGAAGAATCGGTTACGGTCGATTTCAATCATCCGCTGGCGGGTCATCACGTAAGCTTTGATGTTGAGGTGATGGATATCGATCCTGTCGCGCAGGAGGTTGAGCGTGCAAATCTTACTGGCTAATCCGCGTGGTTTCTGCGCGGGCGTCGATCGCGCAATCAGCATTGTCGAGCGTGCGCTGGAAATTTATGGCACGCCGATTTATGTGCGCCATGAAGTCGTGCATAACCGCTACGTGGTGGATGGCTTGCGCGATCGCGGTGCGATCTTTATTGAAGAGATTGGCGAAGTACCTGATGGCGCAATCCTGATTTTTTCTGCACACGGCGTGTCTCAGGCTGTACGGGCGGAAGCAAAGAATCGCGATCTGACCGTCTTTGATGCCACTTGCCCGTTGGTGACCAAGGTCCATATGGAGGTGGCGCGCGCCAGCCGTAAAGGGGTAGAAGCTATCCTGATCGGCCATACTGGGCACCCTGAAGTAGAAGGCACCATGGGGCAGTACAGCAACGACGATGGCGGCATGTATCTGGTGGAGTCACCGGAAGATGTGTGGAATTTGCAGGTTAAAGATGAGGGTAACCTCTGCTTTATGACGCAAACCACGCTGTCGGTGGATGACACCTCCGCGGTAATCGATGCACTGCGTGAGCGTTTCCCACAAATTATCGGCCCACGTAAAGACGATATCTGCTACGCCACCACGAACCGTCAGGAAGCGGTGCGTTATCTGGCGGAGCGCGCAAACGTGGTGCTGGTGGTGGGGTCGAAAAATTCTTCCAACTCCAATCGCTTGGCAGAACTGGCTCAGCGTGCCGGCATTCCCGCTTACCTTATCGATTCTGCGAACGATATTCAGGAGCGCTGGCTCACGGATGTGGCGTGTATCGGTGTAACGGCGGGTGCGTCTGCACCGGACATTCTGGTTCAGCAGGTGATTGAACGCCTTAAATCCTTCGGGGGTAAAGTCGCGCTCGAGCTGGAAGGCCGTGAAGAGAACATTGTCTTTGAAGTACCAAAAGAGCTGCGCGTGGAAGTAAAGCAGATCGACTGATACTGGCATGAGGTAGAGTAAAAAATAGCAGGGTGTTATCCCTGCTATTTTTTATCTGAATTATCCCCCTTTTTCGAATGCATAAAAACTGCATGATTATGCGTTACATATTTGGGGATATTTATCTGTCAGCGTGTAGTGAATGCCTTCTGACGGATAGCTTTTACTGATTATTCCCCCTTTTTGTCAGAAATTTCTAATCCTGCGTGAAATCCGCTGGCAGCCATCGCGTTGGCCCGCTAACCTGAGAACGTTTTTACGGCGCAAGTGAAAAAGAGAGATGACGATGAAGGATGCAATACGTGTAGCGATTGCCGGTGCCGGTGGTCGAATGGGGCGTCAACTGCTCCAGGCTGTTTCGCAGATGGAGGGTGCTGTACTCGGTGCTGCGCTAGAGTGTGAGGGCTCATCGTTGGTTGGCGTTGATGCCGGAGAACTGGCCGAACTGGGCACGCTGGGCGTTATTGTGCAGGATTCGCTGGATGCGGTACGTGATGATTTTGATGTCTTCATCGATTTCACGCGCCCGGAAGGCACATTGGCGCATCTGGCATTCTGCCGCCAGCATGGTAAGAGCATGATTATCGGTACCACTGGTTTTGATGATGCAGGCAAAGCGGCTATCAGTGCGGCTGCACAAGAGATTGGCATTGTGTTTGCCGCCAACTTTAGTGTGGGTGTCAACGTAATGCTGAAATTGCTGGAGAAAGCGGCCACCGTGATGGGCGATTACACGGATATCGAGATCCTGGAAGCGCACCACCGCCATAAAGTGGACGCCCCGTCGGGGACGGCGTTAGCCATGGGAGAAGCCATTGCAGGAGCGTTAGGTCGCGACCTGAAAACCTGCGCGGTCTATGCGCGTGAGGGCCACACCGGTGAACGTGTGCCAAACAGTATAGGTTTTGCCAGCTTGCGTGCCGGAGATATCGTCGGTGAGCACACTGCAATGTTTGCGGATGTTGGTGAGCGCATTGAGATTAGCCATAAGGCTTCCAGCCGTATGACCTTCGCTAATGGTGCTATTCGTGCGGCAATTTGGTTGAAGGGTAATAAATCAGGTCTTTTCGATATGAGTGATGTGCTTTCTCTCAATAATATTTGATTTTGTATTTTGTTTAACTTATTGAATTTAATTACTTATTTTGCATACTTTTTAAGTATATGTATTTTGTTATTTTATTATGTCGTGGTCGATGTAAGTTTTTATTTTCTTTCCTTTATAAAGATTGTGTTGGCGTTTTTTTAACCACCTATTGCCCTGTCAGGCATCTACTGGTCAAATATTTCCTTCTGACTAATAATGTCACCAGGCAACCTTTTACTTTGCCTTTTTGATGGCTGCTTTTGTGGCTGTGGTAAGTCGGTGACGCCGTAAGCCATAAAAAATGAAGAAAAATAGCGGTTAGAGTGGACAATTTGAACGACCATCATTAAAATGCGCGCAATTTGCCAAAAGTTTACCGAAAAGGTAATTTTTGCATTGATTTGGAGTGGCTAATCTGAATTAATATGCGGATAAAATGATTGTTTATTCATTGGAGGGTGTTTTGATTAAGTCAGCGCTATTGGTTCTGGAAGACGGAACCCAATTCCACGGTCGTGCCATCGGGGCAGAGGGAACGGCAGTGGGGGAAGTGGTCTTCAATACGTCGATGACCGGTTATCAAGAAATCCTCGCTGATCCTTCCTATTCCCGCCAGATTGTCACTCTCACTTATCCCCATATTGGTAATGTCGGCACTAACGCCAGCGACGAAGAGTCCCCCTCTGTTCATGCTCAAGGCCTAGTTATCCGCGATCTGCCCCTGATTGCCAGCAACTACCGTAATGAAGAGAGCCTCTCAGATTATCTGAAACGCAATAACATCGTTGCCATCGCCGATATCGATACGCGTAAGCTGACTCGCTTGCTGCGTGAGAAAGGGACGCAGAATGGCTGCATTATTGCCGGGGATGCGCCGGATGCGGCACTGGCATTGGAAAAAGCCAAAGCGTTCCCTGGCCTGAAAGGCATGGATTTGGCAAAAGAAGTGACGACGCAGGAACGTTATGGCTGGACGCAAGGTAGCTGGACGTTGACCGGCGACCTGCCTGCTGCTAAAGCGGAAAGTGAGTTGCCGTACCACGTAGTGGCTTACGACTACGGAGTGAAGCGCAGCATTCTGCGTATGATGGTCGATCGTGGCTGCCGTTTGACGGTTGTGCCTGCCCAGACCTCTGCTGAAGAAGTGCTCAAACTGAATCCGGACGGGATTTTCCTCTCCAACGGCCCTGGCGACCCGGAGCCGTGTGACTACGCCATCAAGGCGATCAAAGCCTTCCTGGAGAGCGATATTCCGGTATTTGGCATTTGCCTGGGTCACCAACTGCTGGCGCTGGCAAGCGGTGCTAAAACGGTCAAAATGAAATTTGGTCACCACGGTGGTAACCACCCGGTGAAAGATCTGGATGCCGACTGTGTGATGATCACCGCGCAGAACCACGGTTTCGCGGTGGATGAAAACTCACTGCCAGCAACGCTGCGCCCGACGCATAAATCTCTGTTTGACGGCTCCCTGCAAGGGATTCATCGCACGGATAAAGCGGCATTCAGTTTCCAGGGACACCCGGAAGCAAGCCCTGGTCCGCACGACGCGGCCCCTTTGTTCGATCACTTTATCGAACTGATTCACTCTTATCGTGCCAATGGTAAATAATCGGGAGCAGAAAAATGGCAAAACGTACTGATATTAAAAGCATCCTGATCCTTGGTGCCGGCCCGATCGTTATCGGTCAGGCCTGTGAATTCGATTACTCTGGTGCGCAGGCGTGTAAAGCGTTACGTGAAGAGGGTTATCGCGTCATTCTGGTGAACTCCAACCCGGCGACCATCATGACCGACCCAGAAATGGCCGATGCGACGTACATCGAGCCGATCCACTGGGAAGTGGTGCGTAAAATCATCGAAAAAGAGCGTCCTGATGCGGTGCTGCCGACTATGGGCGGGCAGACAGCGCTGAACTGTGCGCTCGAGCTTGAGCGGCAGGGCGTGCTGGCGGAGTTTGGCGTCACCATGATCGGTGCGACCGCCGATGCTATTGATAAAGCGGAAGATCGCCGCCGCTTCGATATCGCCATGAAGAAAATTGGCCTGGAAACCGCGCGTTCCGGCATCGCGCATACAATGGAAGAAGCATTGGCCGTGGCTGCCGATGTGGGCTATCCCTGCATTATCCGTCCCTCCTTTACCATGGGCGGCAGCGGTGGCGGTATCGCTTATAACCGTGAAGAGTTTGAAGAAATTTGCGCGCGCGGTCTGGATCTGTCACCGACCAAAGAGCTGCTGATTGATGAATCCCTCATCGGTTGGAAAGAGTATGAAATGGAAGTGGTGCGCGATAAAAAAGACAACTGCATCATTGTCTGTTCCATTGAAAACCTGGATGCCATGGGTATCCACACCGGTGACTCCATTACCGTTGCGCCAGCGCAAACCCTGACGGACAAGGAATACCAAATCATGCGTAACGCCTCCAGGGCGGTACTGCGTGAAATCGGGGTTGAAACCGGCGGTTCCAACGTGCAGTTTGCGGTTAACCCGAAAACCGGTCGCCTGATCATTATCGAAATGAACCCGCGTGTATCGCGCTCCTCCGCGCTGGCTTCCAAAGCGACGGGTTTCCCGATTGCCAAGATTGCCGCCAAGCTGGCCGTGGGCTATACGCTGGATGAGCTGATGAATGATATCACCGGTGGTCGTACCCCGGCATCGTTCGAGCCCTCCATTGACTATGTTGTTACCAAGATCCCGCGCTTTAACTTCGAAAAATTTGCTGGTGCCAACGATCGCCTGACCACCCAAATGAAATCGGTCGGTGAAGTGATGGCGATTGGCCGTACCCAGCAAGAGTCGCTGCAAAAAGCGCTGTGTGGTCTGGAAGTCGGAGCAACGGGCTTCGATCCGAAAGTGGATCTGGACGATCCGGAAGCGCTGACCAAAATTCGCCGCGAACTGAAAGACGCGGGCGCTGAGCGTATCTGGTATCTGGCAGATGCTTTCCGTGCTGGCATGTCTGTGGATGGCGTGTTTAACCTGACCAACATCGATCGCTGGTTCCTGGTGCAGATTGAAGAGCTGGTGCGTCTCGAAGAGCAGGTTGCTGGGAAGGGCGCAACGGCACTGACGGCCGATTTCCTGCGCACCCTGAAACGTAAAGGCTTTGCCGATGCGCGTCTTGCGAAGCTGGCCGGTGTGTCTGAAAACGAAATTCGCAAACTGCGCGACAAATATGATCTGCACCCGGTCTACAAACGTGTCGATACCTGTGCGGCAGAGTTCGCTACCGATACCGCATATATGTACTCCACTTACGATGAAGAGTTCGAAGCTAATCCGAATCAGGATCGCGACAAGATCGTGGTGTTGGGTGGCGGGCCGAACCGTATCGGACAGGGCATCGAGTTTGACTACTGCTGTGTGCATGCGGCGCTGGCGCTGCGTGAAGACGGTTATGAAACCATCATGGTCAACTGTAACCCGGAAACGGTTTCAACCGATTATGACACCTCTGATCGTCTCTACTTCGAGCCCGTCACGTTGGAAGACGTGCTGGAAATTGTCCGTATCGAGAAACCGAAAGGCGTTATCGTGCAGTATGGTGGCCAAACGCCGCTGAAACTGTCGCGTGCGCTGGAAGCTGCGGGTGTGCAGGTTATTGGCACCAGCCCGGATGCTATTGACCGTGCAGAAGATCGTGAGCGTTTCCAACAGGTGGTGAATCGTCTGGGCCTGAAACAGCCGGAAAATGCCACCGTCACCTCCATCGAGCAAGCGGTGGAAAAAGCGCGCGGCATCGGTTATCCGCTGGTGGTTCGTCCCTCCTACGTGCTGGGCGGCCGTGCGATGGAAATCGTTTACGACGAAGTCGATTTGCGCCGTTACTTCCAGAGCGCGGTCAGCGTGTCCAACGATGCGCCGGTGCTGCTGGACCGTTTCATCGATGATGCCATTGAAGTGGACGTGGACGCTATCTGTGACGGCGAGCGCGTGCTGATTGGCGGCATAATGGAACACATCGAACAAGCGGGCGTGCACTCCGGTGACTCTGCCTGTTCATTGCCGGCTTATACGCTGAGCAAAGAAATTCAGGATGTGATGCGCCAGCAGGTAGAAAAACTGGCGTTCGAACTGAGCGTGCGTGGGTTGATGAACGTGCAGTTCGCTGTGAAGAACAACGAAGTCTACCTGATTGAAGTGAACCCACGTGCAGCGCGCACCGTTCCATTTGTCTCCAAGGCGACCGGTGTACCGTTGGCGAAAGTGGCCGCGCGCGTGATGGTAGGCAAGACGCTGACGGAGCAGGGTGTCACCAAAGAAGTTATCCCACCGTATTACTCTGTGAAGGAAGTGGTGCTGCCGTTCAACAAGTTCCCCGGCGTTGACCCGATTTTAGGGCCAGAAATGCGCTCTACCGGCGAAGTAATGGGTGTGGGTCGCACCTTTTCCGAAGCGTTCGCCAAGGCGATGCTGGGCAGCAACTCACCGATGAAGAAATCAGGACGTGCCTTGCTCTCGGTTCGTGAAGGCGATAAAGCACGGGTTGTGGATTTGGCGGCCAAGCTGTTAAAACACGGCTTTGAGTTGGACGCGACTCACGGCACCGCCATTGAGCTAGGTGAAGCGGGTATTAATCCGCGTCTGGTGAACAAGGTGCATGAAGGGCGTCCGCACATTCAGGACCGTATCAAGAACGGCGAGTACACGTATATCGTCAACACGACCGCAGGGCGTCAGGCGATTGAAGATTCCAAACTGATTCGCCGCAGCGCGTTGCAATACAAGGTGCACTACGATACGACCATGAACGGCGGCTTCGCCACGGCGATGGCGCTCAATGCGGATCCGACCGAGAAGGTGACCTCGGTGCAGGAAATGCATGCGCAAATTAAAGGTTAACCTACGCTAACCAAGAAAAAGCCAGCGCGAATGCGCTGGTTTTTTTATGGGTAAATATAATAGGATTGTTCAAATCTATAATGTGTTTGAGGCTTTGTTGAATAATAGGGAATAATGCTGTTATGACACGCCTGTTTTGGATTAAAATGCTGATCGCTCAGGGATGCATCACCACGCTCTGGATTTAACATACTGATTTTACGTCAAGGGAATCCGCAGCCTTTATGGCTACGCAGCATAATATCTATTTATTCAACAAAGCCTAATGCAGGTAGCTTCCCCGAAGATACCATCAAAGTCGGTAATGCGGTGTGGCTGGAATTTGCGGGCAACACGCCGCCGGATGGCAAGGAGTGCACCGTGTGAGAAGCGGGTCTGCCTGTGTGGGTAGATATTCCTCCTTCCACACATCAACAGCGTATGGATGAGGCGGAAAGGAAAAAAGCCTCGTTGATACAAAAAGCCTCCGCCGCCATCGCACCGCTACAGGATGCGGTAGACCTCGATATGGCCACTGAGGCAGAAAAGGCGCAGCTTATCGCGTGGAAAAAATACCGCGTGCTGCTTAACCGTATCGACGTTAGCACAGCGCCCGATATTGAGTGGACAGAAGCGCAATAAGCTGAAAAAACGGGGAATTAGCGTCCTTCGTCGAACAGGGTTGCCAGCTCGTCGTCGGACAGGCCGGTGTACGCTTTTACAGCGTCGCGCGGAATTTGACGGGTGAGCATTTGCCTTGCAATTTTCAGCGATGCTCTATGCTCGCCTTCTTGGCGACCTTCCTGGCGACCTTTCTGCTCACCAAGTTGTATACCTTTCTGGATGCCCCTTTGCTCACCTTCTTGCCGTAGCTGTTCTGCAATCGTCATGACATCCTCCTGATAATCTTGTGTCTGTACCGCGATGGTGTGC
>NZ_JAHWCO010000606.1:0-1527 GCF_020054415.1 Candidatus Symbiopectobacterium sp.
ATTAGCGGTAGTAACGATATCTGGAAAAAGAAAGTGGGCTATCACCGGCGCTCAGTGGCTGAAACGGCCATGTTCCGGTTCAAAAGGCTTCTGGGTGGTCATCTAAGTCTGAGATACTACGATGCTCAGGTGGGTGAAGCCCTGGCCATGGTCAAAGCGCTTAACCGGATCACGCTATCAGGAATGCCGAACAGTATTCACATCACGTAACAATCGACCCGTATGGGGCGCAGTCGTTACAAGTTCTGATTTATTCAACAAAGCCCATGGAGACCTGATTTTGAAACAACTGTGGTGATCTGCTCCGATGATTACCCAAAAATTCTATTTATTCAACAAAGCCGCGCTCACGGTTCGCCAATGACGCTTACCGTCATCGCAATGTAGTGGAAAGATGTTTTGGCCGATTAAAAGAATAACGCCGTATTGCCACACGTTATGACAAAACGGCGAGGAATTATCTGTCGATGGTTAAACTGGGCTGCATCCGCCTATTTTACAAGAAGTTATGCAATTAAGGGACACAGCCTAAAAGTTCGATTTATTCAACAAAGCCTATCCTTATTTGATGCCGAAAAAATCCCGCCCTCCTGTATGATACTGTTCACATCTTCAATGTCGAGGAAGTTCAGATCTTCATATATAGCACTATCGACAGAACCATACCGTGCATTACAGATGCGAAAATGATCCTCAAAATCATCATCGATATAGTACTGATCTAACGTAAAGCAAGTTTTATCTTCATTGTCTTCCATAATGGTACTTAACGCGTTCTCCCTCTGAACCATCACCATTTTTGCAAGTGAATATTTAAATTTATCACTCGTAATTTCCCCTTTTACTTCATGTTTACCATTGCTAACGGTCACTATAACCATACCGTCTTCATTATTATTACCCGGCAAAGTAAAGGTTACTTTATTACCTTGAATATCATCCAAATTAATAGTCCTTGTTCTTGTAAAATCATAAAAGAATTTTAAAGAATTAATCTGTTTTATAATATTTTCATTAATCTGACGATAAAGTTCTTCATTATTTTTTCTCACTCCACCAAAGGTAAAAAAATTAATAATATGCTCTAGCAATCCATTGGGAGATAAAGCTTTTTTTATTTCATCCTGATTTTCCATACCAACTGCGCAAGCAGCAATATTGTATAATGTACTAATGTTTGTCATCATAACTCCCTTATCTTATAAGAAACACTTAACGAATAAGCATACATTATTGCCAGCCTGTTACATATCAGTAAGAAGGTTAATGCCCCATTCACAGGGTTTTGGGCTTTGTTGAATAAATCAAAGTTAGCCGACAGGATGGTCCCGCGGCTTTGGGCTTTGTTGAATAATAGGGAATAATGCTGTTGTGACACGCCTGTTTTGGGGCTTTGTTGAATAAATAGATTTTATGCTGGCAGCCCAGCGAAACGACGGATCCTCGCAACGTAAAATCATGCAGTTAGGCCTCATGAGAAAAGTGTACACCTGAGATGACAAGCATTTTCAACCAAAACTGGCATGG
>NZ_JAHWCO010000521.1:0-10426 GCF_020054415.1 Candidatus Symbiopectobacterium sp.
CCATGCCAGTTTTGGTTGAAAATGCTTGTCATCTCAGGTGTACACTTTTCTCATGAGGCCTAACTGCATGATTTTACGTTGCGAGGATCCGTCGTTTCGCTGGGCTGCCAGCATAAAATCTATTTATTCAACAAAGCCATTAGATGTCTGTTCACAAAACGGGCATCTTACATCAACTTTAGCCACTGTATTCCACATCCAAAACCGGACATTTCACACTGCAATCAACATATTGAATACACGACCAAAAAAAGCCAGCGCCTCTGGCGTGGGCTTTTTGTTATCACTGATTTACGTTTGAAAAGAGCTATCGCCACGGATGTGCCAGATTGCACTATGATAAAACTGTGTGGGGGTGGCATTGAAACGTTTCGCGAGTGATAAAATCCGTGTTGTTTCTTGTGCGCGCGACATATTATTTTCTATGCAAAACGCGGTTTGCTATGCAAAGCATTGTAAACGCGGTGGGCACGATAACCCTTTAATCTAAAATAAAGGATAGTGTAAGCTTGAAATAGCGCGCAATGCCCCAACTAGAAGAAACAGAGGCGCGTGGTCATGGATTTTGGCGAGTCGGTGTCGTTCTTAAGGGGGACGTCGGGGTGACCGTGATAGTCAACCGTCGTTATCTCAAGTAGAATCTGATACATGGCACCAAAAGCATTTTATCGAGGATAGGTGAATGTTATACAGTGGCGAACAAGAAAAATTAGCACCCCAAATGGCTTTGGTGCCGATGGTGGTAGAACAGACTTCGCGCGGGGAACGTTCTTACGATATTTTTTCCCGACTGCTTAAAGAACGCATCATCTTCCTGACGGGTCAGGTGGAAGATCACATGGCCAACCTGATCGTTGCTCAGATGCTTTTCCTGGAAGCTGAAAACCCGGAAAAAGATATTTATCTGTACATCAACTCTCCGGGTGGTGTGATCACCGCAGGGATGTCGATTTACGACACCATGAAATTCATTAAACCGGATGTCAGCACCATCTGCATGGGACAAGCCTGCTCTATGGGGGCTTTCCTGCTCACTGCCGGTGCCAAGGGCAAGCGTTTCTGCCTGCCGAATTCTCGCGTAATGATTCACCAGCCGCTGGGAGGATTCCAGGGGCAGGCAACGGATATCGAAATCCATGCGCGTGAAATACTGAAAGTGAAGCAACGTATGAATGAGCTGATGGCGGAACATACGGGCAAACCTCTCGAAGTGATAGATAGTGACACTGAGCGTGACCGTTTCCTCTCTGCCCATGAAGCAGTAGAGTATGGATTGGTTGACGCCGTGATGATACACCGCGAATAACGCCGCCGGCCATAGCGTACCTGTGGTTCACGAATGCGCGCTTGCGCGTGATTCAGGTTGAAGTGATATCGCTGTTGGACCTGCGGGCAAAAGATAAAATAAGAGGTTTACTGATGACAGACAAGCGCAAAGACGGTTCAGGGAAGTTGCTGTACTGTTCTTTCTGCGGCAAAAGCCAGCATGAGGTCCGTAAGCTGATTGCAGGGCCGTCAGTGTATATCTGCGATGAATGTGTCGATCTGTGCAATGACATCATTCGCGAAGAGATCAAGGAAGTGGCTCCCCATCGTGAACGCAGTGCGTTACCCACGCCCCATGAAATTCGCCGTCACCTGGATGATTATGTGATTGGTCAGGAGCAGGCGAAAAAGGTTCTGGCGGTTGCGGTTTACAATCACTACAAGCGCTTGCGTAATGGCGATTGCAGCAACGGCATCGAACTGGGCAAGAGTAACATTCTGCTGATTGGCCCGACAGGAAGCGGTAAAACCCTGTTGGCTGAAACGCTGGCCCGTTTCCTGGATGTGCCTTTCACCATGGCGGATGCCACCACGCTGACCGAAGCGGGTTACGTGGGCGAAGATGTGGAAAACATCATCCAGAAGCTGCTGCAAAAATGCGATTACGACGTACAGAAAGCCCAGCGCGGCATTGTCTACATCGACGAAATTGACAAGATTTCACGTAAGTCCGATAACCCCTCCATCACCCGAGACGTGTCGGGCGAAGGGGTGCAGCAGGCTCTGCTGAAACTGATTGAAGGCACCATCGCTGCGGTACCGCCGCAAGGTGGGCGCAAGCACCCGCAACAGGAGTTTTTGCAGGTTGATACCTCCAAGATCCTGTTCATCTGCGGTGGGGCATTTGCTGGTCTGGATAAAGTCATCGAGCAGCGTGTTGATACTGGTCGCGGTATTGGTTTTGCCGCAACGGTGAAGGGTACGGCACAAAAGGCTACCGAAGGCGAATTGCTGGGCCAAGTAGAACCGGGGGATTTGATCAAGTTCGGTCTTATCCCTGAATTTATTGGCCGTTTACCGGTGGTTGCGACGCTTAGAGAACTGAGTGAAGATGCGCTGATCCAGATCCTGCGTGAACCGAAAAATGCGCTGACCAAACAGTATCAAGCGCTGTTCAATCTTGAAGGGGTTGAGCTGGAATTCCGTGAAGAAGCGTTGACGGCGATTGCCAAGAAAGCCATGGCGCGCAAAACTGGTGCACGCGGTTTGCGCTCCATCGTTGAAGCGGCGCTGTTGGACACCATGTACGACCTGCCCTCCATGGAGAGCGTCGATAAGGTGGTGATTGATGAGTCGGTGATTGCCGGTCAATCTGAGCCCATGCTGATCTACGGCAAACCTGAAGCGCAGCAAGCCTCTGGCGAATAAATCGTCAATTACACGCCTGACAAACGTACCTAAAGGGTCGTCGTCACCAGTCTGAAATGGGAGATTTTATCTCCCATTTTTTTTCGCATGTTCTGGTCGTTGAATGTCGGATATTTATCCCCATATACTCCAATACTTGTTGGCGAAACCCGTGACATCCGAGTTTCACGAAATTCCTTTAACCTGGCGGAAACGAAACTAAGAGAGAGCTCTATGAACCCTGAGCGTTCCGAACGCATTGAAATCCCCGTATTGCCGTTGCGCGATGTGGTGGTTTATCCGCACATGGTCATTCCGTTGTTTGTTGGCCGGGAAAAATCGATTCGTTGCCTTGAAGCCGCGATGGATCACGATAAAAAGATCATGTTGGTGGCACAAAAAGAGGCTTCAACGGATGAACCCAGTATTAACGATCTTTTCTCGGTAGGAACGGTCGCCTCCATTCTGCAAATGCTGAAACTGCCGGACGGCACGGTCAAAGTGCTGGTCGAAGGGTTGCAGCGTGCGCGTATCACCACGCTGTCTGACGGTGGTGAACATTTTGCTGCCCAGGCGGAATATCTCTCGTCACCAGCGATTGAAGAGCGTGAGCAGGAAGTCCTGATGCGCACGGCGGTCAATCAGTTCGAGGGATACATCAAACTGAACAAGAAAATCCCGCCGGAAGTGTTGACCTCGCTGAACAGCATTGAAGATGCAGCACGTCTGGCGGATACCATTGCCGCTCACATGCCGCTGAAACTGGCTGACAAACAGTCCGTGCTGGAAATGTATGATATTACGGAACGCCTCGAATATCTGATGGCGATGATGGAATCGGAAATCGACCTGTTGCAGGTGGAAAAACGTATTCGCAGTCGCGTGAAAAAGCAGATGGAGAAAAGCCAGCGCGAGTATTACCTCAACGAGCAGATGAAAGCGATTCAGAAAGAGCTCGGTGAGATGGACGACGCGCCGGATGAACATGAAGCGCTGAAACGCAAGATTGAAGCGGCCAAAATGCCGAAAGAAGCGCGGGAAAAAGCCGAAGCAGAACTGCAAAAACTGAAGATGATGTCACCGATGTCCGCTGAGGCGACAGTGGTGCGCAGTTACGTCGACTGGATGGTTCAGGTGCCGTGGAATGCGCGCAGCAAGGTGAAAAAAGACCTGGTCAAAGCGCAGGAAACCCTGGATACCGACCACTACGGTCTGGATCGCGTCAAAGAGCGTATTCTTGAATATCTCGCGGTACAAAGTCGTGTCAGCAAAATCAAAGGGCCGATTCTGTGCCTGGTCGGGCCGCCGGGGGTGGGGAAAACCTCACTGGGGCAGTCCATTGCCAAGGCAACGGGGCGTGAGTACGTGCGTATGGCGCTCGGCGGCGTACGTGATGAAGCGGAAATTCGCGGTCACCGTCGTACTTACATTGGCTCACTGCCGGGCAAACTGATCCAGAAGATGGCCAAGGTTGGGGTAAAAAACCCGCTGTTCCTGTTGGATGAGATCGACAAGATGTCCTCTGACATGCGTGGCGATCCAGCGTCGGCACTGCTTGAGGTATTGGATCCCGAGCAGAACGTCACCTTCAACGACCACTATCTGGAAGTTGATTACGATCTGTCCGATGTGATGTTTGTTGCGACCTCTAACTCGATGAACATTCCTGCGCCGTTGCTGGACCGTATGGAAGTGATTCGCCTGTCTGGCTACACCGAGGATGAGAAGCTCAATATTGCCAAGCGCCATTTGCTGCCGAAGCAGATTGAACGCAACGCACTGAAGAAAGGTGAGTTGACCGTTGATGACAGTGCTATCTCCGGGTTCATCCGTTACTACACGCGTGAAGCTGGCGTGCGCAGTCTGGAGCGTGAAATCTCCAAATTGTGCCGTAAAGCGGTAAAAACGCTGCTGATGGATAAAACCGTTAAGCATATTGAGATTACGGGCGATAACCTTAAAGATTTCCTTGGCGTTCAGCGCTTTGACTACGGCCGTGCGGATGAAGAAAACCGCGTTGGGCAGGTCACTGGGTTGGCCTGGACGGAAGTTGGCGGTGATTTGCTGACCATTGAAACCGCGTGCGTGCCGGGCAAGGGGAAATTGACCTACACCGGTTCACTCGGGGAAGTGATGCAGGAGTCTATCCAGGCGGCGCTCACCGTGGTGCGTGCTCGTGCTGAACGACTGGGTATCAATGCCGATTTCCATGAAAAACGTGATATCCACGTGCATGTGCCGGAAGGGGCAACGCCCAAAGATGGCCCAAGCGCCGGGATCGCCATGTGTACTGCGCTGGTTTCCTGCCTGACGGGTAACCCGGTGTGTGCCGATGTCGCGATGACCGGGGAAATCACGCTGCGGGGCTTAGTATTGCCGATCGGGGGCTTGAAAGAGAAACTGTTGGCAGCACATCGCGGTGGCATTAAGATGGTATTGATTCCTGACGAAAACAAACGCGATTTGGAAGAGATTCCGGCTAATGTGATTGCGGACCTGGATATTCACCCGGTCAAACGTATCGAGGAAGTGCTTGCGTTAGCGTTACAAAACCCGCCAGACGGTATGCAGCCGGAGCCTGTCAAGGCCAAGCGAGCGCCTGCCAAGGCGAAAGCGGTGCCCGCCAAGGCCGCGAAAGAGTGACATATCGCAAAAAACCCTTGAAAAAAATCACGCTGGCAGCAGAAATGGCGCTTGCCAGCGTTTTTTTTGTACCGCTAAGTTATGGCACTGTTAGTCTTAGCCAGTACGCTGTGCTAAGGTTTGACAGGATTGAAAAAAGCTACGTGTCGCGTTTTGGGATATTCAGCGTGACAACAGGATTTCAGAGGGGATGAGAGAGTGAACAAGTCACAATTGGTCGACAAGATTTCCGCAGATGCTGATATTTCCAAAGCGGCAGCAGGGCGTGTGTTAGATGCAATTACTGGTTCTGTTACCGATTCTCTGAAAGCAGGGGATGACGTTGCACTGGTAGGATTTGGAACGTTCTCCGTGCGTGAGCGTGCAGCTCGCACTGGGCGCAATCCGCAAACGTGCAAGGAAATCAGCATTCCAGCAGCAAAAGTACCGTGCTTCCGTGCCGGTAAATCGCTGAAAGACGCCGTTAACTGATTATCTCGTCACAGGTTTGTGCTGTAATCCGAGTACGTTACCAAACATTACCTGACGCCACGGTGTAGGTAAGGTAAGATAGGGGGCGCATCATTTTATGATGTGCCTTTTTTATGACGGGCGAACACTGCCCATCACCCTGCGGGGCGGGGCGGGGCGGGGCGGCGTAACGTCTTTCCCGCTCTCCTCTCTGGCAGTTCATGTTCTGCCTTACGGTTTGCCAGACGCGTAGTGAAGCGTGGTTTTAGCCAACGCAGGGCGTGTTATCCATACTACAGCGGAGTGTTGTCACATTATGATGGACAATTTACGCGCGGCCGCTAATAGCGTCGTGCTGAAAATTATTCTGTGCTTGATCGTCGCCTCCTTCGTATTGACGGGCGTGGGTGATTACCTTATCGGCGGCTCTAAAGATTACGCCGCCAAAGTCAACGGGCAGGAAATCGGTCGCGCGCAGTTTGAACAAGCGGTGCAAAACGAGCGTAGCCGCATGCAGGAACAGTTGGGAGAAAACTTTTCCGTGCTGGCAGGCAATGACGGCTATATGCAGCAGATGCGTCAGCAGGTGCTCTCGCAGCTGATCGATGAGGCGCTGATTGACCAATACGCCCGTAAGCTCGGGCTTAACATCAGCGATGCACAGATCAAACAGGCCATATTCGCTGTTCCCGCGTTCCAGAACAACAACCAGTTCGATAACGAAAAGTACCTGGATCAGGTACGTCGTTTGGGTCTGACACCGGATCGCTACGCGGAGTTGCTGCGTAAGCAACTGGTCACACAGCAATTGATTCAGGGGCTGGGCGCGACGCAATTCTCGCTGCCAAAAGAGATCGACAGTCTGGTGGCGCAGGCCGCTCAGGATCGTGTGGTGAGAACGGCAACGATTGACGTGGCGGCGATTGCCAAAACGCTGAACGTGACGGATGAAGAGGTCAAGGGCTATTACGACAGCAACAAAGGCCGTTTTATCGATCCGGAAGCCTTCAAAGTCAGCTATCTGCTGCTGGATGCCGTACGCGTTATGGACAGTGTGAAAATCACTGATGCTGATATCGCGGCGTTTTACGAGAAGAATAAGCAAGAGTTTACCCAACCTGAGCGCAAGCGCTTTAGCGTGATTCAGCTCAAAACCGAGGCGGACGCCCGTGCCGTGTTGGATGAACTGAAAAGCGGTGCCGATTTTGCCGCGCTAGCAAAAGAAAAATCGCAGGATGTGGTATCGCGCCGTAACGGTGGCGATCTGGGCTGGATGGATGCCAATGCCACGGTCGATGAATTGCAGCAGGCAAATCTGACCGAAAAAGGCCAACTCTCCGATCCGGTAAAATCCTCTGTGGGTTATCTGATTGTACGTCTGGATGACATTCAGGCCGC
Organism: Candidatus Symbiopectobacterium sp.; assembly: GCF_020054415.1. NCBI lineage: Bacteria > Pseudomonadati > Pseudomonadota > Gammaproteobacteria > Enterobacterales > Enterobacteriaceae > Symbiopectobacterium > Candidatus Symbiopectobacterium sp. Next base: position 7,165 of record NZ_JAHWCO010000521.1, read on the forward strand.
GCAGGTTAAACCGTTGAGCGTGGTGCGTGATGACATTGCTGTCAGAGCAAAACGTGAAAAAGCGCTGGATGAATTCTTTGCCCTGCAACGTAAAATCAGCGAAGCGGCAAGCAACGACAATGAGTCATTAGCATCAGCCGAAGAGGTGGCGGGCCAAAAAGCCGCTGAGACGGCCTGGTTTAGCCATGATCAAGTGCCTGCTGAGCTGAACTTCCAGCAGGTGACGCAGGCTATTTTCGGTGGCACCCTGTTAGGCGATAACGGTGCTCCGGGCAGCAATTCCGATGTGATCGGTGTCGATGGCGATCGTGCGATCGTGCTGCGTATCACCGATCACCGTGCAGAAACGCCGCGCCCTCTGGATCAGGTACGTGACGAGATTGTACAGGTGCTGAAAGTGCAGAAAGCGCAGCAGCAGGCTAACCTACAGGCTGAAAAAATCCTAGTTGACTTGAAACAAGGTAAAGACGACTCGCTGAAAGCGGCCAACCTCAGCTTTGGCGCGCCAGAGACGCTCTCCTCAGTTTCTCAGGGCAATGTATTGGCAGAAAGCGTGTTTGCCCTGCCTGTGCCGCAACAGGACAAAGTAAGCCACGGTGTTGCGCGCGATCAGGCGGGCAATGTGGTGCTGGTTGCGCTGGATAGCGTGAAACCACACGCCATCACTGATGAGCAGAAAGCACAGTTTACCAGCCAGGTTGAGCAGAGTGCGGTAACGACGCTGTTTGATACTTTGGTTTCCAGCTTGCGCACCGAAGCGACCATCAAATTAGGTGCCGCCGCTCAGGAGCAGCAACCTCAATAAGCTATGCATTAATTTGTAATCCGTTGTAATAACAAAAGGCCGCTGACGCGGCCTTTTCCACATTTCAACACTGTGGTTTGTACGATCTCCCTTATTTCGGCACCCTATACCTGCCAATTAATCAATAGGGAGATACCGTATGAAAAGGAAAGGAATGTCTGCGCTGTGTTTGTGTCTGGCCCTGGGCTTATCCACTTTCACCGCAGGGACGCTGGCGCAAACGGGAGAGGTGGTAACAAACGGTGGTGCCTCATCGCCGCCGTCACAGGCAACGGATTCTGCACAGGAAACGGTGAATATCAATACGGCTACCGTACAACAATTGACCCAGCTACAAGGGATAGGCGCGCGCAGAGCGGAGGCGATAGTTCAATATCGCGATGAGAATGGTCCTTTTACCGACATTGCACAATTGCAGGAGGTGCCTGGCATCGGGCCGACGCTGATTGATAATAATCGAGCACGCCTCGCACTGTAAGCGTCCGATGCGTTGTAATCCTGCTCTCTGGGGCGATACCTGCGCGGAAGTGAGGTTATTCACTGCCGTTATTTTCTGCTAACCTTAGCATCAGGTCCAACCAGTTTATGGCGTTAATCTGTTTCGGAGTCATTACGTGGTGCATACCTTCATTACCGTTCGTGGCTTTCATATCGATGTCTATCAGCATGTCAATAACGCCAGCTATCTGGAGTTTATGGAGGAGGCGCGTTGGCAATGGCTGGAGAATTTGCCCGCTTTCCAGTGGATGCAACAGCACGGCATTGCGTTTATCGTGGTCAATATCAACATCAATTATCGTACCCCGGCGGTATTAGGGGACGTGTTACGTATCGAAAGTGCGTTGTTGCACCTGAATGCCAAAAGTGGGGTGATCAGCCAAAAGATGGTGCGTACTACGGATGAAGCTGCGGTGGTCGATGCTACCTTAACCTTTGTATGTATCGATCTGACGACTCAAAAAGCATTGCTGCTGGAGGGGGAGTTGTTGTTGCATTTACAGGCGGTTATGCAGCTACCATCATCTGATGAGTCAACGCTAGCCTAGTGAATGCGGGGGGGGGGAGAGGCGAGCCTGCTCACCCCGCTATTCGGTTGACCTTATTGCAAACCGGTTTTACGTTTCATTGATGCCATCACTCCGACCCGATCCTGCTGATACTGCGTTAATCCATTTGCACGCAAATGACATGCAGAGCAGTGGCCACAACCGTCGCCCTGAATCCCGTTGTAGCAGGTCAGCGTTTGGCTGCGTACCGTATCAAGATGGTGGTAATGGTCAGCTAACGCCCAGGTTTCCGCCTTGTTGAGCCACATGAGCGGTGTAATAAACTGAATATCACGGGCGATGCCGAGCACGATAGCGTGACTCATGGCTTTGACAAACTCATCGCGGCAGTCGGGGTAGCCCGAAAAGTCGGTCTCACAGACGCCAGTGACCACCGCTTCAGCGCCGACTTGATAGGCATAAATGGCTGCCAGCGTAAGAAACAGAATATTGCGTCCGGGCACGAACGTGCTCGGAATACCGGACGCAGAGGCGTCGTAATCGGGTACGGCAACATTGTCGCGCGTCAGGCTACTGACAGCCAATTCATTGAGTAAACTGACATCCAGCACTTTGTGTGCTTTGGCACCCAATTGGTTTGCAAGCGCGCGCGCAATATCGATTTCTGCCCGATGGCGTTGACCGTAGTCGAATGTGACACAGTGCACTTCATCATACAGGCTGAGTGCCTGAATCAGACAGGTGGTGGAATCCTGCCCGCCGCTGAAAACGACAACCGCGTGTTTTGTCATTGCTCTACCTTTGATGCTCAAGGGCGATATGCCCAGTGTGACATAAAAGGTACATGCTATAGCAAAAACGCGTCATTTTCAGCGTTAACTCGGTATCAGGCCAAAATCAGCTCTCGTTGATTCTGTGATTGCCCCGCGTTGATTTGCGCCAGATACGGGCTGATATCGCCGATATTTTGCGCTATCCATTCGGCATTGTAATAGGTATCCAGATAGCGCTCCCCGCTGTCACACAGCAAGGTGACAATCGCCCCTTGTTTACCCTGCGTACGCATATGATTAGCCAGTTGCAACATGCACCAGACGTTGGTGCCAGTGGATGCGCCGACCTTGCGTCCCAGAATACTCTCCAGCCAATACAGTGTGGAAATGCTGGCTGCATCCGGTACCTGCATCATGCTGTCGATCACGTCAGGAATAAAAGAGGGTTCTGCACGTGTGCGACCAGTTCACTCAATTTTAGGTCGTGTATTCAACATGTTGATTGCAGTATACCATATCCGGTTTTGGATGTGGAGTACAGTGGCTAAAGTTTATGTAAGATGCCCGTTTTGTGAACAGACATCTCCTGTGAAAAAACACGGTTATGGCAAAAGTGGCCACCAGCGTTACCGTTGTCAGTCATGCAAACGCACCTTCCAGCTCGACTATGCCTATCG
>NZ_JAHWCO010000738.1:0-5761 GCF_020054415.1 Candidatus Symbiopectobacterium sp.
CCATGCCAGTTTTGGTTGAAAATGCTTGTCATCTCAGGTGTACACTTTTCTCATGAGGCCTAACTGCATGATTTTACGTTGCGAGGATCCGTCGTTTCACTGGGCTGCCAGCATAAAATCTATTTATTCAACAAAGCCGATGTTATATAGAACTACATCAAGACACTGATTATTATGTAATTAAACAGCAGTTACCTATCTGGTTTTGCGAAGACTGATTATTGATGATATGAACGGCATATCGGCCTGCTGAAAAACCTGACGACAAAAATGGCTCACTGAAGCCTAGGGCCTTTTCAGGTTCACCAGGCGCGGAACTCATCGAGGCGCGGGCATCTCGCCCACAGAGACGCAGGATAGATTGAAGCAAGCCCACCATTAGTCAAAAATCAGTGTTGCAAAAATGGGGGTGACCATAGATTTTGTCAGCGTTTACGGTATCCATAGCATGGGAGCACTTGTCATCGTAACAAGAAGAAAATAAAGGAAAAGGAGACGTCGTCTTGTGACAGGAAGTTATCCAATATCAAATTTTTGTGTTTATGGTTGTGTTATATGACTGTCGGCGGTGCGCGAGGCGATTGGGCGCGATAACACGCGGCGACGATCTTGTGCCGTGTGCGCGGCTCATTCGCCTCGGACTGAGTGAGAAACAGCGGATCAAGCGGCGGCGAGTTTTCGGGAAACAGCGCTGGGTGATGGGATAACAGCCCGCAGTAACAACAGGCGTCATGGCCCATGGTTGCATCGGATGACATCGGTGACGATGTTGCCGGTTTGTCGTGAGAATGATGGTGCTGAGTATGAGTGGGCGGAGTATAATCATGCCGCATTAACGCCTGTGAAACGATAGGCGCGATGAAAATCATCAGCAACGCGAAGAGGCTTAGCGTGGTGGCAATTTTGTTGTGGCGCAATGCGTTCATGTAAGAATCAGTAAGCGTCGATGCTAGTAGGTGGACGGGCATAACTACGTCACCCTACTGTACCTGATTTAACGCGATTTTGTTACCAATGGGTGTAATTCGTGTTGCATCCGAATTTGTTAATGCATCAACGTGCAATCGTTCGGATTATTCTTGAAAGTTGCACGAGCTTAAACGTTATGGTGGACACGTGTTAACAAAAGCAGCATGTATTCTCTGCAACCACAGCATAAACAGGGTGTTTTGCTAACAGTGCAACAGGTAGAATTGTAGGTAAGCAGCGCGCAGCTGGCATAAATAACCGCAAGGGGTTGCCAACGGCTGACCGGTGACGGAGTATCCTCTCTAATTTTCGATTTTTTACAGAAATTTATCGGGGTTGCAGTTTGCGTTGTTTAAACGCTGAACTATCATGATGAACCGGGCTTTTATCAAATTGTCGGAAGGTTAACTTATCCATTAATATGGATTTTAGTTGATCTAAGCACACGAACAGGGGGAGCTGTGCTGGTTAATAATTTTGGGGTTAAACGTCTAGTAGCGAATTTGCGCTGGTTGCCCGCAGCGATTGTGTTGTATTTCACTGCGTTGCCTGCCTGGGCATTCTCGCTGGATGATGTGGCAGCGCAAGCTGAACAGCTGGCAGCGAAAGGCTATGAAGCGCCGAAGAGCAATCTTCCCGCCCAGTTCCGCGATATGAAATTTGCTGACTATCAGCAGATTCGTTTTAATCAGGAGAAGTCATACTGGAATAACCTGCAAACGCCGTTTCGCATTCAGTTCTATCATCAGGGCATGTATTTCGATACACCGGTGAGAATCAATGAAGTGACTGCCACTGATGTTAACGTGATCGCCTATTCACCGGAGTATTTTAATTTCGGTACGGTGAATCACGATGCAGAGACCGTGAAGAATCTCGGTTTTGCGGGCTTTAAAATCCTGTATCCCATCAACAAGCTTGGCAAGGATGACGAAATTGTCAGCATGCTGGGTGCCAGCTATTTCCGTGTGATCGGTAAAGGGCAGACTTATGGCCTTTCTGCGCGCGGTCTGGCGATTGACACTGCATTACCTTCTGGGGAAGAGTTCCCACGTTTCCGCGAGTTTTGGATCGAACGTCCAAAACCCAATGACAAGCACCTGCTGGTATACGCGCTGCTCGATTCACCGCGTGCAACAGGTGCATACCGTTTCGTCATTTATCCTGGACGTGACAGCGTGGTTGATGTTCAGGCTAACGTGTTTCTGCGCGCTTGCGTCGGTAAACTGGGGCTGGCACCGTTAACCAGTATGTTCCTGTTTGGGCCGAACCAGCCTTCTCCCACTTTGAACTACCGTGGGGCGTTGCATGACTCTAACGGTTTATCTATCCACGCGGGCAACGGTGAGTGGATTTGGCGTCCGCTGAATAACCCGAAACACCTGTCTGTCAGCACCTATTCGATTGAAAACCCGAAAGGCTTCGGTTTACTGCAACGTGGGCGTGACTTCTCCAGCTATGAAGATCTGGATGACCGTTACGATCTGCGTCCTAGCGGCTGGGTTGAAACCAAGGGCGAGTGGGGGAAAGGGAAAGTCGAACTGGTGGAAATTCCGACTGCCGATGAAACCAACGATAACATCGTTGCTTTCTGGACGCCGGAAGCGCTGCCTGAAATTGGTAAGCCGCTGGAAGTGGGCTATCGCCTGCACTTCACGCGTGACGAAGAACAATTGCATTCACCTGAATTGGCCTACGTTCAGCGCACCATGCGCTTCACCGGGGATGTGAAACAGTCTAACCTGATTCGCCAACCGGATGGCACCGTTGCGTTCCTGGTCGATTTTGCAGGCCCGATGATGAAAGAGATGGAAGAGGCAACGCCTGTGTCCTCTCAAGTTAGCATCGGCGACAACGGTGAAATCGTTGAGAACAATGTTCGCTATAATCCGGTAACGCGCGGCTGGCGTTTAACACTGCGTCTGCGTGTGAAAGATCCTAAACAGCCAACCGAGCTGCGCGCTGCTTTGGTGAACGGCGAAACGCTGTTATCGGAAACCTGGAGCTATCAGCTACCTGCCAATGAATAAGTTAATTTCGAGCCCTGATTATATCGGGAAATTGCCTCTGTCCGCGCAAGCGGTGGAGGCGTTGCAGCATGCGTTGCCTCAGGCAGAGAGTAAAAGTCTCTCTGCAATACATCGGGCTCTGGCGCAGGGGGAATCCCCTGCGACGCTGCTGACGGAAGACGATTCGCCGCTGCAATCTGTCAAGGCGCGTCTGGATGCCGCCTGGCCCGATACGGCAACGGCGGTTAAACCGGTTATGGTTGATAAAGAAGGGCGTACTGCATTACAGGCGATGCCCACGATCAAACGTGCGTCGATGTTTCCTGACATGTGGCGCACCAACCCGCTGGTACGCTGGTGGGAAAGTATGCTCGTGCGCTCCCCGGCACCGAGTCGTCCGCATGCCAGCCCGGAAGAGAAGATTGCCGAGAACCGCTGGAGAATGGTGGGGACGTTGCGCCGTTACACCCTGCTTATCTTGACGTTGTTCCAAACGGCAATCGCCACCTGGTACATGAAAACCATTTTGCCTTATCAGGGATGGGCGCTGATCGATCCGTTCGCAATGGTGAATCAGCCTTTCCTGCGCTCCTTTATGCAGGTTCTGCCTTATATCCTGCAAAGTGGCATTCTGGTGCTGTTTGCCGTACTGTTCTGTTGGGTATCTGCCGGTTTTTGGACTGCGTTGATGGGATTTTTACAACTGCTGATCGGCAAGGACAAATACAGTATCTCGTCAACGACGGTAGGGAATGAGCCGCTCAATCCCGAGCACAGAACGGCGTTAATCATGCCTATCTGTAACGAAGACGTTGAGCGCGTGTTCGCTGGATTACGGGCGACCTACGAATCGGTGGCAGCGACCGGACAGCTCGATCACTTCGATCTGTATGTGTTGAGTGACAGTAACGACCCGGACAAATGCGTTGCAGAGCAGAAAGCCTGGATGGACCTGTGCCGTGAAGTGGATGGGTTTGGCCGTATCTTCTATCGCCGTCGTCGTCGTAGCGTGAAACGTAAGAGCGGTAATATCGATGATTTCTGCCGTCGTTGGGGCAGCCAATATAGCTATATGGTGATATTGGATGCCGACAGCGTGATGAGTGGCGAATGTCTGACGCAACTGGTACGTTTGATGGAAGCCAACCCCAATGCCGGGATTATCCAGTCTTCTCCCAAAGCGTCCGGGATGGATACCTTGTATGCACGCTGTCAGCAATTTGCCACACGTGTGTACGGGCCGTTGTTCACCGCAGGTCTGCACTTTTGGCAACTGGGTGAGTCGCACTATTGGGGCCATAACGCCATCATCCGTGTGAAACCCTTTATTGAGCACTGTGCGCTGGCACCGTTGCCCGGTGAAGGTTCTTTTGCGGGCGCAATTTTGTCCCATGACTTTGTTGAAGCGGCACTAATGCGCCGTGCGGGCTGGGGGGTATGGATCGCCTATGATCTGCCCGGCTCTTATGAGGAACTGCCGCCTAACCTGCTTGATGAACTTAAGCGCGATCGCCGCTGGTGCCACGGCAACCTGATGAATTTCCGGTTGTTCCTGGTGAAAGGGATGCACCCTGTACACCGTGCCGTGTTCCTGACCGGTGTGATGTCTTATCTTTCCGCGCCGCTGTGGTTTATGTTCCTGGCGCTGTCAACCGCACTGCAAGTAGTGCATACGCTGATGGAGCCGCAATATTTCCTCCAACCGCGTCAGCTCTTCCCCGTGTGGCCACAATGGCGTCCTGAATTGGCAATAGCCTTGTTCTCGACCACATTGGTGCTGCTGTTCCTGCCAAAATTGCTGAGTGTGATTCTGGTATGGGCAAAGGGGGCGAGACCTTACGGCGGTGCCGTGCGCGTTTTCCTGTCGTTACTGCTCGAGATGCTGTTTTCGGTATTGCTGGCCCCGGTGCGTATGCTGTTCCATACCGTTTTCGTGGTCAGTGCCTTCCTAGGCTGGTCCGTGCAATGGAAATCGCCGCAGCGTGATGATGATGCCACGCCGTGGAGAGAAGCCTTCGCTCGTCACGGCTCTCAACTGGTGCTGGGGTTGGTGTGGGCCATTGGTATGGCTTGGCTGGATTTGCGTTTCCTGTGGTGGCTGTCGCCGATTGTTTTCTCGTTGATCCTGTCGCCATTCGTGTCGGTAATTTCAAGCCGTGCCTCGATTGGGCTTGCATGCAAGCGTGCTAATCTTCTGTTGATTCCGGAAGAGTACGAGCCGCCGCGCGAGCTGGTAGCAACGGACACCTATTTCCGTGCCAACCGTGCACGTAAATTGGAAAATGGTTTCGTGCAGGCAGTCTTTGATCCTTCGCTCAATGCGTTGGCGAGTGCAATGGCAACTGCGCGCCATGGCTTTAGCCGTGCGGTTGAGCAGGGCCGTGCCCAGCGCGTGGCTGATGCGTTGAAACAGGATCTGGATGCGCTAAGCGACAATCAGCGTTTGGTGCTGTTGAGCGATCCGATGACGATTTCCCGTTTACACTACGCTGTGTGGCACGATCCGCAGCAGTTTTCCGCATGGCATCAGCGCTGCCACGCACTGGAGTCCTGACGGTTTTACCGTAACGGTGTATTTCATCCATAAAAAACAGCGGCTATGCCGCTGTTTTTTTATTGCACGGAGAACATCCGCTGATTTAATTGTCGTGTATTCAATATGTTGATTGCAGTGTGAAATGTCCGGTTTTGGATGTGGAATACAGTGGCTAAAGTTGATGTAAGATGCCCGTTTTGTGAACAGACATCTCCTGTGAAAAAACACGGTTATGGCAAAAGTGGCC
>NZ_JAHWCO010000015.1:0-4991 GCF_020054415.1 Candidatus Symbiopectobacterium sp.
GACACTGCGTAACCGATTGCAACGGCTCAATCGCAAGACGCCCGGATATTCAAAATCATCCGAAATGCACGATAGGATCATCGGTACTTACATCGAACGCGAGTACTACGTTTGATGCTACATCAACTCATTGAATACACGAACCCCGCATTTGGGCACCACCATCTTTACCCAAATGAGCGCGCTGGCGCAGCAGCATCAGGCGATCAACTTGTCATAGGGGTTCCCGGATTTCAGCGGACCCGATTACCTGCAACAGCGTCTGGCCTATCACGTTGCGCAAGGGGCGAACCAGTATGCACCGATGACCGGTGCGGCACCGTTGCGCAGCGCGATCGCCGAAAAAATCGCGGCACAGTATGGCTGGCAGCCCGATGCCGATAGCGAAATCACGGTCACAGCCGGGGCTACCGAAGCACTGTTTGCCACCATCGCCGCACTAGTGCGGCACGGTGATGAAGTTATCTGTTTTGATCCCAGCTACGACAGCTATGCGCCCGCTATTGAGCTGGCGGGCGGCGTGGTGAAACGCGTTGCGCTACAGCCGCCGCTGTTTCACGTGGACTGGGCAGCGTTTCGCGCGCTGTTAAGCTCTCGTACTCGTCTGGTGATTCTCAACACACCACACAATCCGTCTGCCACCGTGCGGCATCAGAGCGATTTCGAGCAGTTGTGGCAGGCGATTACTGACCACGAGATCTATGTGTTGAGCGATGAAGTCTATGAACACATCTGCTTTGTACCAGAAGGACACGCCAGCGTGCTGCGCCAACGCGCTATCGCGGTCTCTTCCTTCGGCAAGACCTACCACATGACCGGTTGGAAAGTGGGTTATTGCATTGCACCTGAGGCCATCAGTGCAGAAATTCGCAGGGTACACCAGTACCTCACGTTCTCCGTCAATGCGCCGGCACAATTAGCCATTGCCGATATGCTGCGCCATGCACCAGAGCACTGGCAGGAACTGCCGGAATTCTATAGGGCACGCCGTGATTTTCTGGTCAATGCGCTCTCCGCCAGCCGTTTTGAAGTGCTGCACTGTGAAGGAACTTACTTCCTGCTGGCGGATTACAGTGCCATTTCTGATCTTGATGATGTCACCTTCTGTCGTTGGTTGACGGAACACGCCGGCGTGGTGGCGATCCCGCTCTCGGTTTTCTGCGCCGATCCCTTCCCGCACAAATTGATTCTGCTATGCTTTGCTAAACAGGAATCTACCTTACAAGCGGTGGCGGAGCGCTTATGTCGACTTTAACTATCACGCTACTACAACAGCCTCTGGTATGGCTTGATGGGCCAGCCAACCTGAGCCATTTCGATGCCGAGTTGGAAACGGTGCGCGGAAGCGATCTTATCGTGCTGCCAGAAATGTTTACCACCGGATTCGCCATGAATGCCGCGGGCAAGGGGCTGTCACAATCGGTTGTGGAAACCTGGCTACAGGAGTGGGCCAAAGAGACCAATGCGCTTATCGGCGGCAGCATTTCTGTTTCCACCCCCAAAGGCGCAGTAAATCGCTTTGTGCTGGTTTCACCGCTGGGCGACATTTACCACTATGACAAACGCCACCTGTTTCGTATGGCCAATGAGCACCACCATTTTGAAGCCGGACATGAACGCCTGATTATCGAATGGCGTGGCTGGCGGATATTGCCGCAGATTTGCTATGACCTGCGTTTCCCGGTGTGGTCACGCAACCGCCAGGATTACGATCTGGCACTGTACGTGGCGAACTGGCCTGCCCCGCGCGCTCACCATTGGCGTACGCTGCTCGCGGCGCGCGCCATCGAAAATCAGGCCTATGTGGCAGGGTGCAACCGTGTCGGCGCTGATGGCAACGATCACAGCTATCAGGGGGACAGCCAGATAATCAATCCGCTGGGTGAGATCGTCGCACGTTCGCCAGGGAACCAGCCCGCGCAAATCAGCGCAGAGCTGTCGCTGGAAGCGCTGCAAAGCTACCGTGAAGCGTTTCCAGCATGGTGTGATGCAGACAGGTTCACACTGTAGTCAGTGAGACGGCGCAGGCCGTCATACTGTTTAGATGATACGTTTCATCACATGTATGCCATGTCCGCGTTAGGTTTCGTGCGCGAAAGCGTCATTGTATCTCTGCCACTCGCGTGGCACGCGCCCGACACGGGGTGTACAGTCGTCCCCACCCCGTGACACCGGGCTTTTTGCGGAATGCCGCCGCTACGCGGTCCCTTCGGAAACGGTAGCCTCCGGACGGACAGCGCTCAATGCGTTCCCGACGCGGCGAGCGCTTTCGCAGCATCCATGCTGCTCATCCTGGCGTCTCCCCTTTCCTCAGCAGCATTCGAAGCGGGCAAACACCAAAAATCACCACCAAACAAAATTGAACAAAATTGTCTTGCCGATATAACGGAAAAAGCCGCTATTTTTCACCAAAACTGAACACCACCGCCAGCCACGCTCGCAACGCCTGCGCCACATCCGCCATGGTGATCGACTCATCCGGGTGGTGGATAATCCCCCCTTTGCAGCGCACAAACAGCATGCCTACCGGCCAGCGCTCTGCTATCGCAATCGCATCGTGACCTGCACCGCTCGGCAAAGAGGGAGCACGCCCTTGCACCTGAGTAACCGCCTCACGCAGCAACCGCTGTAGCCCATCATCACAGCGCGTTGGGGCAATGCGGTAATACTCTTCAGCCTCAAAGCGGCAGCCGCGCGTCTGAGCAACCTGCTCGCCGTGAGACAATACGTTCGCCAACAACGCGGTCAGTGCTTTCTCTTCCGGCCCGCGCACGTCCAGCGTTAAACGCACCTCACCCGGTATCACATTCGCTGCCCCCGAAGCACATTGCAACGTACCGATGGTTGCTACCAAACCGGAAGCCTGCTCGCGTGTCAGTTGCTCAACCAGAACCATCCACTGTGCCGCTGCCGCCAGCGCATCCTGACGTTGCGTCATCGGCACCGTACCTGCGTGGCCCGCCGTTCCCTGAAAAACACAGTTTAACCGGCGCGCACCGTTTATCGCCGTCACCACGCCCAATGCGGCGTCATCATGTTCCAGACAGGGGGCCTTGCTCAATATGCATTTCCAGATAGGCCACAATACGTTGTGGCGTACGCGCTGTACGCCCAATTCCGTCCGGGCATAATCCCGCCTGCGACAACGCTTGTGATACGCTCACACTTTGCGCATCCTGACAGGATAACCAGCTTTCAGGCCAGGTACCGGTCAACCCTCGGCTGCCCAGCAGCGTAATACCAAAACGCGTTCCCTCTTCGTCACCAAATCCCACAATTTCCAACGCCACCGGCAGGCGAATCTGCTGCTGATGCAGAAAGCCCACCACTTCAATGGACACCAAAACGCCCAGCATGCCATCATAACGTCCGGCATTACGTACCGTATCAAGGTGCGAACCTAACAATACCGCCGGCGCATCGGGCAGATTGCCTTCATAGCGACCGCAGATATTGCCGACCGCATCCTGCAACACCCGCATTCCCGCTTCCCGCATCCATTCACCCACGCAGGTATTGGCGCGCAAATGCTGCGGCGACAGATAAACCCGCGTCAGTTGATCGGTATCTTCACTGATCTCTGCCAAGGTATCGCAGCGCCACATGACCCGCTCGGCGGCAGATTGCGCCGTAAAGCGCGATAACCACGGCGAACTCATTGCACAACTCCAGCGCCGGCGTCATAACGGTCCCATGCCGCCTGTAATGCCGCTCCCTGCACCGTGCGGAAACCGTGGCGGTTGAGCACCGCTTCCAACGCGCTCAGTGTTTGCATCACACAATCTTTGCGGGCGTTATACCCCATGGTACCGATGCGCCAGATTTTCCCCTGTAGCGGACCAAATGAGGTGCCGATTTCAATGGCAAAATCGTTCAGCAAGTGGCTTTGTTGAATAATAGTTATTCATGCTGTTTTGCCAAGCCAGTTTTGGTAGAAAATGCTTGTCCCCTCAGGTGTACAGCTTTCTCATGAGGCCTAACTGCATGATTTTGCGTTGCGATGATCCGTCGTTTCACTGGACTGCCAGCATAAAATCTATTTATTCAACAAAGCCTCAGCAAGCACTGGCGAATCTGCTCACCCTGTATGTCCTCAGGGATAACCACACCGGTCACGTTATTCATTTTGTGTTGCTTGTCACCGTAAATGCGCAACCCCATGCCTTCCAGACCGGCGACCAGCGCCTCACCGTGCAGTGCATGGCGCGCGATGCCCTTATCCAATCCCTCTTCGAGCATCACTCTGGCACATTCCCGTGCGGCAAACAGCATGCTGGTGGCTTCAGTATGGTGGTTCAGGCGCTCAGGCCCCCAATAGTCCACCACCATGCTGAGATCGAAATAGTTGGAGTAAATCATCTCGTCTTCACCGTCGCGATGTTCCTCTGTGCGAATCCCCTGTTCCACGCAGCGACGACGGCGTATGACCGCTTCCATCTTCGGGCTGAGGGTAATCTGCGCGCTGCCTGAAGGGCCACCCAGACACTTCTGCAACCCGGCAGAAACGGCATCCAATCCCTAGGCGCCCGTCTCCAGCGCGTTACCACCGAAAGACGCCGTTGCATCGGTATAAAACAGCACATCATGACGACGGAAGATATCCCCGAGTTCGGCCAGCGGCAGCAACATCGTGGTGGAGGTATCGCCTTGTACCGTCAGCAAGGAACGTGGGCGCAACCGCTGGATGGCATATTCAATCTTATCCGGGGTAAAGACTTCTCCCCAAGGCACTTCGATGGTGTGAACGTCAGCGCAACAGCGGTGCGCAATTTCACATAACAGATGCCCGAAACGCCCGAACACCGGTACCAAAACCCGATCACCGGAGCGGATCGCAGAGAGCAAAATGGGGCTTTGTTGAATAATAGGGAATAATGCTGTTATGACACGCCTGTTTTGGATTAAAATGCTGATTGCTCCGGGATGCATCACCACGCTCTGGATTTAACATACTGATTTTACGTCAAGGGAATCCGCAGCCTTTATGGCTA
>NZ_JAHWCO010000086.1:0-3551 GCF_020054415.1 Candidatus Symbiopectobacterium sp.
CTCAGGTGGGTGAAGCAATGGCCATGGTCAAAGCGCTTAACCGGATCACGCTATTAGGAATGCCGAACAGTATTCGCATCACGTAACAATCGACCCGTATGGGGCGCAGTCGTTACAAGTTCTGATTTATTCAACAAAGCCCAAAGATGATATAATTTTTTATAGTTTTTAAAAAAGTTTAATTATAAACATAATCCATTGAATCATAGAACTTAAATCATGATTCAACCTGTGATTCAGAACTGGAACCTGGCTATCATGAGTAAACCGATTCAGATGGAACGCGGCGTTAAATACCGCGATGCAGACAAAATGGCACTCATCCCGGTACGCACCGTCGTCACTGAGCGGCAGGAGCTACTGCGTAAACCTGAATGGATGAAAATCAAGTTACCTGCCGATTCCAGCCGTATTCAGGGCATCAAGGCGACCATGCGCAAAAACGGCCTGCATTCTGTATGTGAAGAAGCTTCCTGCCCGAATCTGGCAGAATGTTTCAACCACGGTACAGCCACCTTCATGATTCTTGGAGCCATTTGTACCCGCCGCTGCCCGTTCTGCGACGTGGCACACGGCCGCCCGGTAGCGCCCGATGCCAATGAACCAGAGAAACTGGCACAGACCATCCATGACATGGGGTTGCGCTACGTGGTGATCACCTCCGTAGACCGGGATGACCTGCGTGACGGCGGCGCACAGCACTTCGCAGACTGCATCGCCGCTATCCACCGTAAAAACCCGCACATTCGCATCGAGACGCTGGTGCCCGATTTCCGCGGCCGTATGGATAAGGCGCTGGATATCCTGAAAGTGACGCCGCCGGATGTGTTCAACCACAATCTGGAAAACGTACCGCGCCTCTACCGTCAGGTACGCCCTGGTGCCAACTACGAGTGGTCATTGAAGCTGCTTGAGAATTTTAAAGCCTCTCACCCTGAAATTCCGACTAAATCCGGCCTGATGGTTGGGCTGGGGGAAACCAATGCGGAGATCGTTGAAGTAATGCGTGACCTGCGCCGCCACGGTGTCACCATGTTGACGTTAGGGCAATACTTACAGCCCAGCCGTCATCACCTGCCAGTGAAACGCTATGTGAGTCCGGAAGAGTTCAATGAAATGAAAGCCGAGGCGATGGCGATGGGCTTTACCCACGCAGCCTGCGGCCCGTTCGTGCGTTCGTCGTATCACGCCGATCTGCAAGCGAAAGGCATTGAGGTTAAGTAAGCACGTCGGGTGTAACAATATTTAGTTACACATTGACTCTGTTGCTGACGTACTTATCGCAAAAGGGAGGCCAACAGGCCGCCCTTTTTCATTAAGACAATTAGTCCTTGTTATGACGAATTTCACCGGCAGGCGCTGCATCATCCCCTGTGCTGGTCTGTTTCACTGACTGATCGTCATTCATAGCTTTCTTGAACCCTTTGATTGCAGCCCCTAAATCGCCGCCCAGCGAGCGCAGTTTATTGGTGCCGAACAGCAATACGATCAGCGCGGCAATCACCAACAGTTTGGCAATGCTAATACCTTCCGTCATACACCTACCTGATTACGAATACTGGAATACCAGCGAATAAAAACCATATTTCTTTTTATGCCTGCGACAGCGCGAACACAAAATCCATTTGTAACAAAATTAGACCACACTGCTGATATGCCTATTGCCAGTGCTTGAATCCAGATACCTATCACCGCTACACTGTTTTTGTCACATGGAGATGGCATTCCTCCCTAAGCGCCCTTTGGGCTGATGATGCCTACGTACGCCTCAGAGCAGGCGCGTAGGGACCTGCCCGCTCTGAATCACTTTCAACGTAAAATAATGCACAACACGAGGTCATTATGTGGATGATGTTTCTTGCCGTGTTTATCGGCGGCGGAGCGGGAAGCGTTGCCCGGTGGGCATTGGGAATGCGCTATAACACCACAGCGGTGTCAGTACTGCCTGTGGGTACGCTGATGGCAAACCTGATCGGGGCTTTTGTCATCGGTGGTGCCCTCGCCTATTTTGCCCGTCATGCGGAGTTACCGCCGCATTGGAAACTGCTGATAACAACCGGGCTTTGTGGCGGATTAACTACATTTTCCACCTTTTCGGCGGAGACGTTTCTGTTTATCAATCAGGGCCAGCTCTCAGCGGCTGCCATCAACATTCTGTGTAATCTGGTAGGCTCACTGCTCATGACTGCGCTGGCATTCGTACTGGTCAACTGGCTGGTATCCTGACAACAGGATAAAAAAAAACCCGCCATAAAGCGGGTTTTCAAGAAATCGGTATTATTAAATAGCGACAACGTTAGCCGCAGATGGGCCTTTAGCACCGTCAGTGATTTCAAACTCTACACGCTGACCTTCAGCCAGCGTTTTGAATCCATTGCTCATGATTGCAGAGAAGTGTACGAACACATCTTTGCTGCCGTCTTCCGGAGTGATGAAACCAAAACCTTTGGACTCATTGAACCACTTAACGCTACCTTTAATCTTAGACATCAAACCTACCTTTCTTACCTTTAACATGAATGAAAGACACAAAATGTGTGTCTGGTACAGTACAGCAATTAGTAACGCATTTGTCCAGTTGAACTTGGATAAAAAGTGATGAAAATCGCTAAATATGTGCTCCGATTTACCAATAGTTTGAAATGAGACACCTTTGTTACCGTTTTCTCCCTACACACTGTGTCGGGCAACCGTAAATGACCCACAGGATAAACGAACAATGAAAACCCTTGGATTGATCGGTGGAATGAGTTGGGAATCCACCGTTCCCTACTACCGCCTCATTAACTAACGCGTTCAACAGCGTCTGGGAGGCTTGCACTCAGCAAAACTGATACTGTACAGCGTAGATTTTCATGATATCGAGCAACTCTAGGCACAAGGCGCAGGGGAGCAGGCGGCACAGCGGCTTTCTGAAATCGCCCTCGGGCTACGTCAGGCAGGCGCAGAAGCGATCGTCATCTGCACCAACACCATGCACAAGGTGGCCGACCAGGTAGAAAGCGCCAGTCAATTACCGGTATTGCATATCGCCGATGCCGCTGCCGAAAGTCTGAAACAGGTTGGCATGACGCGCGTCGGCTTATTGCGTACTCGCTATACCATGGAGCAGGATTTCCACCGCGGTCGCTTACGAGAGCGCTACAGCATTGATGTCATCATTCCGCAACCCGATCAGTGAGACGAGATCAATCGTGTCATTTACAACGAGCTATGCCGCGGCGTATTGCTCGACCGCTCGCGAGAAGCATTTAGCATCATTATCTATAGGCTTGCCTTGCAAGGTGCTGAAAGCGTGATTCTCGGCTGCACCGAAATTCCCTTTTTAATCCATCAATCCGATACAAAAATTCCTCTTTTTGATACCAGCTATCTGCACGCCATTGCTGCAGCAGATTACGCATTATAGTACTAGCTCAGACCTGATCTGACAGTTACCGATTATTTATACAGGTGTCTGTCAGATTACATCTGGTTCAGATTCTTTTCTGCCCAGATCCGTTTTCCATCGAGTAAAGTGGCCATCGGCGTACGCCCGCAGCACGTTTTTC
>NZ_JAHWCO010000251.1:0-10796 GCF_020054415.1 Candidatus Symbiopectobacterium sp.
GCGCTGCTTGAGGGCCTTGTTATAAGAGGGCCAGTTGGTGATTTTAAAATTTTGTTTTGCCATGGAGACCTGATTTTGAAACAACTGTGGTGATCTGCTCCGATGATTACCCAAAAGTTCTATTTATTCAACAAAGCCAAGTTTTGGTAGAAAATGCTTGTCCCCTCAGGTGTACAGTTTTCTCATGAGGCCTAACTGCATGATTTTGCGTTGCGATGATCCGTCGTTTCACTGGACTGCCAGCATAAAATCTATTTATTCAACAAAGCCTCTTACTCCTTCAAAAATACGTCATGGACCTGCACATGAATAACGCCCCTCTCTCGCTGTTGGATAAAAAAGAAGGCGTCGATCGCGAGATGTTCCAAGGTCCATTGGATCGCGCGCAATTTCGTCATGTGCCGCAGCAACCCGGCGTTGAATTATATCAGGCGCACATTGCCCGCTGTGCTTTTGAACCCCATACCCATGACGCCTTTGGTATCGGTACTATCGACTTTGGTGCCGAGCAGTTTCGCTATCGGGGGGCTCAGCACGTGGCAGCGCAGGATACGCTGGTGTTGATGAATCCAGATGAACTGCATACCGGGCAGGCTGTCGGCGAGGAAGGATGGCGTTATCGCATGATCTATATCGATCCCACACAGTTGGAGGTGATCTCTGGTGAGCAAGGCTGGTGGTTTAGCGATGTGGTGCGGCATGACCCACTGGCAGCCCGCCAACTTTCTGCGCTGCTGGCCGCACTGTGGCGTGCTCACGACCCGCTGGCTTGTGACAGCTTGATGCTGAGCATCATCGATCTTTTTCGTCCCTCTGCCCGCGTAGCACAGCCGTTACAAACGCAAGGTCTGTCGCGCTTTGACGAAGTAAAGCACTACCTTAACGATAACTTTGCTCAGGCCATCACGCTTAACGAGTTAGCCGCCGTCGCATCCCTCAGCCCTTATCATTTTCAGCGGCGCTTTAAAGCGCACTATCACGTCACCCCACACCAAATGCTGATGGCGATTCGTTTACAGCGGGCCAACCAATTGCTGTGCCACGGCATGCCCGCCGCACAGGTGGCGGCGGAGGTTGGGCTGACGGATCAGGCCCATCTGACGCGCACCTTTGCCCAGCGTTATGGCATTACGCCAGTTTGCTATCAAAAACAGGTTATGCCGCACGGCCGCCTCCGCTAAAAAAAGCGCAATATCCTACAATATGTTATTCTGCTTACCGGTTAGGCTTCCCGTGATACGACAACACAAGGGCTTGACCCTTCAAGCATAAATGGGTAACGGGTGTGATATGTTAAGCGGTATAGTTTTCGCCCTGACGGCGGGTTTGATGTGGGGGCTTATTTTTGTGGGCCCGTTGATGGTGCCGGAATACCCTTCCGCGTTGCAGTCTGCGGGCCGTTATGTGGCGTTTGGGCTGATAGCGCTGCCATTGGCATGGGCTGACAGGAAACGTCTGCGTCGGTTGAACCGTGCGGACTGGATCGAAGCGCTGAAGCTTTCAGCGGTGGGTAATCTGCTCTATTACTTTTTCCTTGCCAGCGCTATTCAGCGTACCGGCGCTCCCGTCTCTACCATGATTATCGGCACGCTGCCGGTGATGATTTCCGTTACCGCTAATCTGCTGTACGGGCGACGGGAAGGCATGCTCTCCTGGTGGCGATTAACGCCACCGCTGCTGCTGATTTTGCTTGGGCTGTTATGCGTGAATCTGGCAGAACTGAGCGCTCAGGATCAGCAGGTCGATATGGAGCGTTATCTGAGTGGGCTCGGCATGGCGATTATCGCGGTCATCTGCTGGACTTGGTATCCGCTGCGTAATGCACGCTGGCTGCGCCGTAATCTGGATAAAAAATCCACCACTTGGGCCACCGCACAAGGGATGGTGACGTTACCCATGGCCTTGCTGGCCTATGCGATTGTCAGCGGACAACTCGCACTGACAAAACCGGACTTTTCCCTACCGTTTGGCCCACGCCCACTGGTGTTTATTGGCTTAATGCTAGCGATTGGGTTGCTCTGCTCCTGGCTTGGCACCTTCTGCTGGAATCAGGCCAGTCAACGTCTGCCGACAGTGCTGGTTGGACCGTTGATCGTATTCGAAACGCTGGCCGGGCTGACCTACACCTTTATGCTGCGTCAGGCGTGGCCACCGCTGCTGACACTGTGCGGCATCTTCTGTTTGTTGGTGGGTGTTGTGGGTGCCATGCGCATCAAACCAAAATCTGTCGTGGTGAAGGTGGATACGGCTGTGCCGGAAAAATAAACCTGAAGGCGGCGCAGAGTTCCCCCCTGCGCCACGAACTAAAGGGGATTATGCCCCGGTGGCGAGTTGTTTGAACAGCGCCGTTAACTGTTGCTCATTGCGGGCACCTTCATGCTGGGCTTTCACTTTACCCGACGCTTCAATCACGAACGAGGTTGGCGTACCCACCACCTGATAGCGTTCCTTGGTAATGCCCAGTCGGTCACGAATGACCGGGTAGCTAATGCGCTGCTGCGCCAATAGTGCAGCAATATCCACCCCATCAGGATCGGTATTCACCGCGACCACCACCACGTTATCCGCGTAGGTTTTGCTCAATTTCTCCAACGTGGCCATCTCTGCCAGACAACCACCACAGCCGGAAGACCAAAAGTTGAGATAAATCTGTTTGCCCTGCCAGTGCGCCAGTTCCACCTGTTGTCCGGCCAGATCGTAGGCCGCCAGCGCAGGTGCGCGTGCGCCAACCTGTACCTGCTCTTCTTTGCAGCCTGACAGCAGTGCCAACGCGCCTATCAGACCCCCTAGCGTTATCAGTTCACGCCACTGCATGTTGTTGAACCTCCTCGCTCAGGTACTTGCCGTGCTGCAAGCGGATAATACGATCAGCAAAACGCCCCAGTTCCGGGTTGTGCGTCACCATGACAATGGTACGTCCCTGATGATGCAGATCCTGCAACAGCGCCAGCACGCGCTGTTCGTTCTCTTCATCCAGATTACCGGTCGGTTCATCGGCAAAGATCACCGGCGGCTCATTCACCAGCGCGCGAGCAATACAGACGCGCTGCTGTTCCCCACCGGAAAGCTGACTCGGCAGGTGATCGGTTCGATGCTCCAGCCCGACCTGCGCCAGCACCTGGCGCGCCGCGGTTTCATCCACCACGCTATGGTAATGCTGTGCCAGCATCACGTTTTCCAGCGCAGTGAGAAACGGGATCAGGTGGAACTGCTGAAACACCAGCCCGATTTTGTCCGCGCGAAAGCGTCGCCGCCCTTCTTCATCCAGCGCCGCAGCATAGACGCCATCCAGCAGCACCTGCCCTTCAGTCACGGTATCGAGGCAGGTCAGGATATTCATCAGCGTAGTTTTCCCCGAGCCGGATGCGCCCATAATGGCGACAAATTCACCGCGCTGAATACGGATATTGATGTTTTCCAGCGCAGTGACCTGCCCGAAGCGTTTGTACAGTTGGCGGGTTTCAATCACCGCCTCTTGCGGGTTATGTGCAACACCCATTGAATCACTCCCCTTTTAACACTTTTGCGGGCTCGACGTGGATCGCGCGCCGGGTAGGAAACACAGCGGCAGCGGCGGCCACCAGCAAGGACAGTAGCAGCGTCAACGGCAGCACCGGCGCACGCAGCGAAATGCTGGCATTGAACACTGTCAGTCCCAGCACATGTGCCAACAGATAACCGAGCAGGCAACCACACATTACTGCCGCAAGCGCAATCACACCGGTTTCGGCCAACATCTGGCGTACGATATCTTTGCCGTTCGCGCCCAACGCTTTCTGCAACGCAAACTCTTTGGCACGCTCACCGACAATCGCCATCAAGGTGGTGTTTACACACAGCGAAGAGATCACCAGAATAACGGCAGAAACCAATCCCATCAGCCCTTTAATCTTGTCCAGCACCTGCCCTTCCGAGGCGGAAACTTTCAGGATAGGCCGGATCTCGAGGTCAGGATATTGTTGTTGCAGGCTGGCGGCAAAGCGATCCACCTGCCCAAGATCGTTGCTGACACTCAACAGGGCGTTACTGATGGTGCCTTCCTTTTGCAACCATTTTTGCGTCAGCTCCAGATTCACAATCAGCATATTATCGGTAGCGTCACCGGCTTCAACAATCCCTTTGATACGCAGGCGCTGACGCTCGCTGCCATCGATCAGCGTAACATTATCGCCGACTTTGACATGCAGTCGTTCCGCCAGCTTGACGCCGATCATAGCGTTACGATCGTCAAACTTGACGCCAATCCAGTCACCGGTTACCTGCCAGTAGGGAGAGAGTTGGCGCAGCGCATCAAACCACACGCCCATCAACACCACTTTTTCCAACTCGGTACGCGCCATACCGTACAAATACGGGCTGGCGGCATTGATTAACCCCGGCGGTGCGTTGTCGATAATCGGCTGAAAGCCGCTTTGTGCCAGGGAGCCGCCGTGTGCCGGGCCAATATAAAAGTTGGCACCAAAGGTACGCAGCTCCTGGCTCATTTTGGCGTTGATATCAAAGTACACCGCCGACATGGCGGTAACGATGGCGGCACCGACGGTCAGTGCAGCAAACACCACGCTGACACGCTGCAAGCGCAATGCGCGAATCACCAGTCGCCAGAACATACTGCCGATCCTACGCTCTGAACCCGAGTGTTTAACGGCCATACAGCACCTCCACCGGGTAGAGTCGGGCAATGCGCCGCGCCGGGAACCAAGTGCCTATAACGGCAATCAGCATGGCGATCACCAGTACACACGGGATCACCACCCAAGCGAAACTGAGCGGTACGCCAAACAGCATCAAGCCAATCGTACGCGCCAATCCCCAACCTGCAATACATCCTAATGCGCCGCCGAGCAAGCCGCTCATCGCCGCTTCAAGATAGAACAGCAGCATGATCTGCCACTGCCGTGCGCCGAGCGCTTTCATCAAACCGATTTCCTTGGAGCGCTCCATGATGGTACTGGTCATCAAGGACGCGATGCCCATGGCGGCAGCGACCAGTGCGGCAAAGGTCACCACGCCCAGCAGCAACTGAATCTTGTCGATCACCACACCTTCTGACGCCGCCACCTGCCAGATAGGCCGAACCACCGATCCTGATATGGCTTCTTCCAACTGGTGGGCAATCGACGACACGTAAGCGGTGCAATACCACAAGTCATACTCTTCCGCGTTGAGCGCTTCGAGATTCTCCCGCGCCCGGCGTGACAGCTCGTTTTCCGGCACCGTCAGTGCAGACACACGCACGGCCTGAATCTTGCCTTCCAGTCCCAGCATGTTCTGCACCGCTGCCAGCGGCATCACCAGTCGGTTCTCTTCATCGCCACCGCTGGCAAGAATGCCGCTGATACGCACATCCAGCGTGCGTTCAGGCCCTTGTAAACGTAACGTTTGCCCCACCTGCCAGCCGTTTTGCTGTGCCAGTTGTTTTCCCGCCAGCACGTCAATCCCCTGCCCGCTCTGCAAGGCGCTTTCGCTCACCGGTTCAGTAGGCCAATTGCCGGTCACCTGCCAGTAAGGGCTGACGCTCTGTTGTCCGGTGTGGTAATCCTCTTCATCCGGGATGGTGATCTGTTGAGAAAAGAAGGTGCCAAGCACGGAAATGTGCTTGCCGGCAACGATCACATCCCCGCTGAGCAGCGGTGCAAAGCCGACAATATTGTTACGCCAAAAGATATCCTTGATGTTGAGTAGTTCTGATTCATCAAGAAACTCTTCACTGGCCAGCGGATTGCTATTTTCACCAAAGAGCGCAGGCAGCGTCGCCTGACCGGCGGGTTCAACCAGAATATTGGCACCGTAGGATTTCAGCTCGCGCGCCATTTTGTCGCCAATATCGATCGATACCGCCAGCAGCGCCGAGATCAACCCGGCAGCCAGAAACACCGTCAATACCGCCAGCGATTTGCGCCGCACATTGCGACTCCATGACTGACGTAGCATGCGCCATAACATGATTATTCCTCCTCGTCCGCTGCGGCGTTATCCGTCGCAGACTCGGTATTACCCGCTGGATGTGCTGTCACAAAGCTGCGGGGATTGTCACGGAACTTGTTGTAGTTTGCTTCCGATACAAAGAAGTAGGTCTTCCCGGCATAGCGGTATTTGTGCTCGGCTTTCAGGTTGGTCAGCTTGCTGCCGTCAACCGGATCCACCACATCCATGGAAACCACGTTGGTGAAGTAGTTCGCTCCCACCGCCAGCGACGCGTAGCTGATCACCAGTTCGTTGTCGTCGTTGCTCCAGCCTTCAATCGGTACCGGGTTACATCCACCAGCCTTACCGATGGAAGGAATAAAGATCCGCACACCGCAAGCCACACAAATCACCTGATTGCCTTCCATCACGTAACCCTGATCGCCACACAGCAGACAAGCATCAAACACCACGCCAAGGCGAAGTCGGTCGGGATAGCGGTTAATCACAAAGAAGCGAATGGCTTTGCCGTCATCAGCAATCCAGACAAAACGGTGCAGTTTGCCGTCACGCACCTGCTCGATAGGAATATTCACTTTGCCATCCGGGCCCAGTGTTACGGTTTGCGCTTCCGATAAGCGCGGAGGCTGCGATGCCACTTTGTCCCAATAAAGCTGCCCCAGCGTCACCACCAGCAGCGCCAGCAACGCGGCGGTAAAGGTCCGGCGTGTATTCCGGTAATCAGCCGTTGCCTTGCGCTTGGCTATCGCCTCATCGGTTGCCTGCATCTGCTGACGGGTTTTCAGCAACGGCAACATGAAACCGGCCAATAGCAACGCCAACAGCAGTGCACAGAAATAGTTAAGCGCCGCGCCGTTATTGGTGACGCGCGCCACAAAGTTCAGGCGCGGTTTGGTCAAACCCAGCGCTTGCAGCTTCATCAACAGTAACATCAGACCGCCGCTCAGCGGCAGCACCAGCAATGCCAGCAGCAGCAGCAGTAGCGGCCAGCGCAGACGCGGTAAACGCCGCACCATCATGCTGCACAGCACAGCACTAAAAGCGACCCAACCAAAGGCCAGAATCGCCGCGCTGATGTTCAACAGTAAATCAGTGTTCACCACATGAGTGGTAGTCAGTGCCGTCAGATTGGGATCGTCGCCCCAATGCACGGCGGCCCCGATGATCAATGCCCCCTGCCAGAGGTAGCCGAGTTTGCTACTCTGCGTGAATTGGCTCAGTAAAAACAGCGCCAGCGCGACCACTTGAATCACGGTAAGGATGAGTTGAACGGTTTGACTGGAAGGCAGGCGAATTCCCACCAACGTACCGACCAGCAACGCCAGTAGCGTGGTCCACACTAGCGGGCGCAGACGAGGAGCAGAACGGTGACTCCAGTGGAGCCCTAACAGCAGTGCAACAGGTAAAAACGCTTGTAGCACGGTAACAAAAAAATGACTCATAACGTACACTCAGGCGAAGCCCCCCGCGCCCAGGGCGGCAGGGGGAGTTTCCGTAACGGCCTTACGCAATCCAGGATCGAATTATTTGTCCAGACCAACGTATTTGAAGTCATAGCTGACATCAAACGGTTTCCACCAGCGGCCAACACCGGTTTCGCCATCGGTATGGCGGTGCATACCAGCTTTTGACGGTGGCTCAATGTGGTAGGTCACTTTGTAGTTACCTACGCCCATCATTTTGATGTTGGCACCGTAGTGCGGGCCATCGCTCGCCACCATCGGCATGAAGGTCCCTTCCTGTTTGGCACCGGTATCGGTGTTCACCAGGGTGTAAGCGATAGTCAGGTACGGCATCCATTCGCCTGCGCCGAAGCCGTTTTTGTTACCCTCCACAGCGTGGATATCGGCTTCCAAGTGAATATCGGATTTAGCCGCAGGCAGACCCATGCCGCGCGGTTCCATGTCAATCGGATGCAAGTAGACCGCAGCAATCTCCAGTTCGTTAATGGTGATCGGCTCGCCAGCCGGATGTTCGGTAAACGCGAACGCGGCAGGTGCCGTTAATACTCCGGCAATAATCGCGCTGGCAATCAAACTTTTTTGCATCTTCATCAAACACATCCTCATATCATCAATATCATGTTGTTTTTGATTTTTGCTTATCATTGCTTCCCATATTCGAACGTCTCAGCGCGCTGACGCATAATCCACAGCGCGGCCAGAGCAGCGAACGCCAATACGACTTGCGGTATCAGCGTTTCGACGTAGGGGTAGATCCCCAATACGCTGATTTCCTGAACCCACGTCAACAGCGTCGGCTCAAACATCTTGCCTTCAATTAACTCCAGTACCCCTTTACCTGCGAACACAAACGCCATCAGATACATGAAACAGCCGGTAAACATGAAGAAGGGTTTCAGCGGCAGTTTGACTACGGTAAAGCGCATCACCAGATAAGCGATAAGCAATATCACGCAGCCAATCAGGAAGCCCGCCAAAATAGAGAGGTGCCCCGCCACGTTGCTGGCATCACCCACTAACGCAAAGTAGAACAGTACCGTTTCCGCGCCTTCGCGGTACACCGCCAAGAAGCTGGCCAGCCACAAACCAATTACCGAACCGCTGCTCAGGGAATGCGACAGCTTTCCTTCCAGATACGCTTTCCAATGTCGGGCTTCGACTTTCGACAGTAGCCAATAGCTCATGCTGAACAACATTACCACCGCAATCAGCATGGTGAACCCTTCCAGCAATTCACGGCTGGCACCGGAATTACTGAACAGCATCTGGAACAGCACGGCGGTCAATACGCTGCACACCAGCGCCACGTACACCGACTGGCGGATCAACGGCAGCTTGTCATGGTGATTGTTTTTCACCAGATAGGCGACAATGGCCGCCACGATAAGCAGCGCCTCCAGCCCTTCGCGCACGATGATCAACAGACTGTAAATCAGCAGGCTCCAGTGCGTTTCACTGCCACTGTCAAGCATAGTGACCGCGTTAGCCAAGTCCTGTTGCATCGCATCGGCCTGCGCATGCAGCTCAGAAACCGTCTGTCCGGCGCTCATCATACTGACCAGTCGGGTGAAGTAGCCTTCCAGCGTGGATTTGAATGCGAAATCACGCGAGCCGACTTTGTTCTCCATGCCGCTGGCTTCAAACAGATCGAAGTAGGCATCCTGCACCGCCATAATGGCCGGTTTTGCCTGCCCGCTTTCATACTGCGCAATCGCCGCTGCGATAGCCTGGTTGATGTTATTCACTACGCTGGCCCAGTCCGCATCCGGGACGTCAGCGCCTGCGATGCTGCTATCCGGTGCCGCTGATACCGGCTGGTCGTCGCGGGTGGTGGGCAAGCCCGGCAGCACATCTTCGATATCTTGCAACAGCGTGGTGACCCGATAAGCCACTTCGCTCATTTGATCCGGCTGAGCGGTCAGCGCAATCAGTGCGCTGAATTGCTGGTTGATTGAGGCAGCTTGCTGCGAGGAGCGGTTTTGGCGCACCGACATTTCCATCTCGGAGTTTTTAACTCCCTGATAGTGCGCCTGCTGTACGCTTTGACTGGCTTTCTGATAGTCGCCCGCCTGATAGTCAGCCACTGCCTGTTCCAACCCATCGTCAATGATTTTGAAACTTTGCTGCCAGTAGAGGGCGATATCGCTGTTGCCATAAGCCCCGTGCTGCTCCTGCGCCACTAATTTGTGACCGTCAGTCAACACCGGCAACACGCTATCCAACTCGCCTTTCAGCCAGTTCACCTTGGCCTGAATGTCGTCTTGCGGCTTACCTTCGCCAATCATACGGCGAATTTCACCAAAGGTGGCTTCCAGTTGATAGCTTTTCTGCGCGGAGATGTTGATACGAATCGGCCCTTCTAGGTTCTCAAACACCTCGAAGTAGGCCATCTGAACTTCGGTACGGGCTTCATCCAGCTTCTGCTGCTGGTAGAGTTCAGCGGTCTTATCCAGGCGGCTCTGAATATCATGGATGAAGGTGTTGTAATCCGTTGTGGCTAACGCCGACAAACTGGAGAACATAAAAAACAGTACAGTCAAACACTTCTGCCAAATAAACATAAATACGATGGTCATCGACAATGAGAGTTATTTTCATTATCATATTTTAACAGTTAAATTTCTTGACGTAAATCACAAAAGGGCTCACTGTTTCAGAAACATTGTAACATCGTGCTCTACCTCTTCTATTTGGCGCAGTGCTGCCAGCGTGTCGAGCGCTTCCTGTTCATCCAACCGACTCATGGCAAACCCGACGTGTACCAACACCCGACTGCCGATCAGACTGGCAACGTCAACGCCATCCGCCACCAGCGCAACATTCACTTCACGCTTAACGCCGAATACATCTACCCACGCTGTATCCTGCACGTTGTCCGCCAGTGCGAGGACCTTTCCGGGAATGCCGAGACACATGATAATGATCCTTTTTCAGTAGTACGGGCTGCGGTGTATTCGATACAGCAAGATTTAGGCCAACGACACCATCAACGCTTTCATTGATGCTTTCGCAATATTCACCGATATACTCTGTCATCAACCGGCTTTGTTGAATAAATAGAACTTTTGGGTAATCATCGGAGCAGATCACCACAGTTGTTTCAAAATCAGGTCTCCATAGCAAAACAAAATTTTAAAATCACCAACTGGCCCTCTTATAACAAGGCCCTCAAGCAGCGCGGTTCTCTAACCGTATGGCTAGATGAATCAGCCATTGCTGCATGGACGGAAAAAAACACTACTGAACGGCGTGGACGACCTCTCCACTACTCAGATATGACCATCACCACAGTCCTGATGATGAAACGCGTGTTTGGCCTTTCATTGAGGGCTTTACAGGGCTTTGTTGACTCGATTTTTAAACTGATTAAATTGTCGCTGCATTGTCCAGACTATTCGCTGCTCA
>NZ_JAHWCO010000696.1:0-1079 GCF_020054415.1 Candidatus Symbiopectobacterium sp.
ATGATCGCGGTGTTGAAAGTCTTGCTGGCTATCTACTGAGTCTGGGTGACCGCCAGGTCGAATCCGTTAAAACCTTGTCGATGGACATGAATCCAGCCTATATAAGCGCAGCGCGGCTCCATCTGCCTAACGCGGTGGAGAAGATCGCGTTCGACCACTTCCATGTAGCGAAAATGCTCTGTGCCGTCGTAGATAAAACACGACAGTTGGAAATGAAAACCATCCCGCTGCCGATACGAAAAAGAGCACATCGTTCCCGTTATCTGTGGTTGTACGGCCGCCATAAACGTCATGGTCGAATAGCAGAAAGACTAGAAGCAGCGCAGAGGGTACTGCCTGATACCAACCGTTGCTGGGCAATGAAGGAGCTGGCCCGGTAACTCTGGAACCGCCGGTATGACGAACACAGCAGACGTCTGTGGCTGGAATGGATAGCGATGGCAAAAGACGTTGGTGTCCCGCTGCTAAGCAGCGCAGCCCGGACGTTACGTAAACGACTGTACGGGATCCTGAATGCTATGAAACACAGTGTATCAAACGGTAATGCAGAGTCACTAAACAGCAAGATAAGGCTGCTGCGGATCAAGTCCAGAGGATACCGGAACAAAGAGCGCTTTAAGGTGGCAGTTATGTCCCATTACGGCAGGTTAAACATGGGGTTATGAGTCTCCCACCATGATCGGGGAAGACCCAACAACATACAGGTGATTTTTTTGGTAAGATTTTGATAAATAACTAATTTATTAAAAAATAGGTAAGCATGAAAACAGAATGTGAAAACTGTGCGCGTGTTATCGGTAATCTGCGGCGTCGCGTTGTCGGTGAGAGCGATTTGGAACACAGCCTGGAGAGGCTTTGTTGAATAAATCAGAACTTGTAACGACTGCGCCCCATACGGTTCGATTGTTACGTGATGCGAATACTGTTCGGCATTCCTGATAGCGTGATCCGGTTAAGCGCTTTGAACATGGCCATGGCTTCACCCACCTGAGCATCGTAGTCTCTCAGACTTAGATGACCACCCAGAAGCCTTTTGAACCGGAACATGGCCGTTTCAGCCACTGAGCGCCGGTGATAGC
>NZ_JAHWCO010000449.1:0-1645 GCF_020054415.1 Candidatus Symbiopectobacterium sp.
ACCGGAAAACAACATAAAGACGTTCTTGCTGATTGCCGCAAAATGTTCGAGGCGCTCAATATTCAATCGGCGGACTTTTCCGCCGATTACAAAGACAGCAAAGGACGCACCTATCAGGAGTTTTTGCTTGACCAAGACCTGACAATGACGCTCGTCATGGGGTACAGCATTGAGCTTCGCCATAAAGTCGCCAAGCGCTGGCGTGAGCTGGAAGAACACGCCAAGACCCCCGCTATCCCGCAAACATACCCCGATGCACTGCGCCTCGCTGCCGAATTAGCAGAGGAAACCCAGCAGCTAAAACTGATCAACAAAGAGCAGGAGGCTGAACTCCACGACCTCAAGAGCCTGTTCAAGGAGGGCATGACCCCAACCCAGTTCTGCAAAATGCTCAACGGCGTCAATACCCAAAAGGTTAACGGCTGGCTCGCTGAGCGCCACTGGCTACACAACGAAAGCCAATCCGGTACCCGTTGGCGGGCAACATCCTACGCTCGCGACAGATACCTGACTGAGCACCCGCATCTGATTGGCGTTCACGGTGCCGACGACTTCATTAAATACCAGCCAGTATTGCTGCGTAAAGGTGCTGAACGCCTCTACGTCCTTTACCGCCGTGGCAAAGTGCCCATGAAACTCAACTGGAACGGCGATTTTACCCACCAGAAGCACGTCAGCCTTGCATCGTGAGAGGGGCAACGAATGAAACCTAAAATACCTAACAGGATAAAGGAGCGGGAGAAGCTATTTAAACGCTTATACCGTGAAGGACTTATTCATGCAAAACGCATACGACAAACCGGTTATTTATCAATGCGGCTTTCTCACTACTGGTGCATGTTATCCAAAGATAACGGCCTGAGTTGGAAAACCATGAGTCACGCGACATACGACACCCAAATAGCAATATAAAAACAGGAGCACCCCATGAATTATGCATTCGCGGGTCATGCTGCCCTCATGGGGAGCTATCACCCGGAAGAAACCCACCTGGATAAATGGGTTAAATGGCTGCGAAACGGATACCGAAAGCTTATCGCTATCCTCGAACAGCAAGGCAAGCCTCTACGACCTGCCCCAGCACCTTAATCAAGGCTGTTACAGCCTGAAATCCCCTTCACCACCGCATTTCTTCGATTGGTCATTCCCCCGCCTGCCCGCCGTCATGACGAACGGTGCAGTGGCTTAATTTTAGCAGAGGTCAATTATGGCATACATCACCTTATCCGAGTGGAATCGGCGGCAACCCCGTCCGCGCTGTATGGAAACCGTCAGGCGATTGGTCAGGAGCGGAATGATTTTTCCCGCACCGATACGAGATGGGCGCGAGTATCTGGTTGAGGAAAATGCCTGCAAGCTCACCCAGAATAAAAACCTTCACTCATCAGGTTACCTTCATCCCGCCCTGTTATCGAGGATAAAACATGGCACGCCGGAGAAGCCATAAGAACCGCGATTTGCCGCCAAACCTGCAACCGCGCAACGGCGGCTATTTTTGCTACCGTGACCCGCGCACCGGAAAAGAATATGGCCTGGGCCGCCATCGACAGGAGGCCATTACACAAGCCATCGCCGCTAATATGGCGATTTATGGCTCATCAAAACCATCACCGCTCGTTGACCGCATCAACGACACACAGGCGAC
>NZ_JAHWCO010000635.1:0-2922 GCF_020054415.1 Candidatus Symbiopectobacterium sp.
CTGCGTAACCGATTGCAACGGCTCAATCGCAAGACGCCCGGATATTCAAAATCATCCGAAATGCACGATAGGATCATCGGTACTTACATCGAACGCGAGTACTACGTTTGATGCTACATCAACTCATTGAATACACGACCCCGCGTACCAGCTCCGGCCCTTCCACTTCAACCACATCCCAGCCAACCTGACCGGTTTCCACCATCGCGCGAATACGGGCCATCTCCCCGTTGTATTCCCCCGCTTCTACCGTTCCTTTACCCGCCGCAGCGAAAGGTTTGTAGAAAGCTTTATCCTGAGCGTCCTTGTTCAAGCCGCCAAACGAGACAACGGTTACGGTTTCAGCATAGGCCTGTGAAGCCATGGCAGTAACCAGCGCACAGAGCGCCATTTTTTTCACTGCGGACATCTTGGACGGTAACTTCTTGGTCAACATAGTGCGGCTCCTGGAGAGTTCGTCAACGTAAAATGCGGGCTGTACCCATCACAATTTTTTTGATGCATCATGCATCAAATAATAAGCATAATCTGTGCCATGAATTCGGATTACCCCTGACTGATTAGCTGAATTACCGCGATTGGAGCCTGAAAAAGACATAGGGAATTTTTATGGCTGGCTGCACTGTCCTGACGCCGCGTTTTTTGCTTTGTTGTGGTGCATCAGGTCACACGCTGCACCAGCAAAAGGCGGAGGCTGCCAACAACATCACGCCAAAATGCGGCACTGCCAGAAATGGGTTTCTGGACCGTGCCACTTGGCATTACGACAAATCTACGCAGAGATATTTCATCTCCAGATAATCTTCAATGCCGAAACGCGAGCCTTCACGTCCTAAACCGGACTGTTTCACACCACCAAACGGTGCCACTTCGTTGGAGATAAGACCGGTATTGATACCGACCATGCCGTAATCCAACGCTTCCGGCACCTTCCACTGGCGTACTGCATCGCTGGTATAGACGTAGGCAGCCAACCCGAACTCGGTGTCGTTCGCCATGGCGATAGCCTCAGCGTCATCCTTGAACGGGAATAACGGCGCCACCGGGCCAAAGGTTTCTTCGCGCGCAAAGCGCATTTGCGGCGTAACATCGGCAATCACGGTCGGCGTAAAGAAGGTTCCACCCAGCGTATGCAGCTTGCCACCGGTCAGTAACGTTGCGCCTTTACCCAACGCATCGGCAATGTGTTGCTCAACTTTATCGACCGCGCCGGCATCAATCAGCGGCCCTTGTGTAACGCCCGGCTGCGTACCTCCGCCCACCTTCAGCTTCTCAACTTCTTCGACCAAACGCTGTTTCAGCGCCGGGTAGATGCCCTGCTGTACGTAGATGCGGTTAGCACAGACGCAGGTTTGCCCACTGTTACGAAACTTCGAGGCCAAAATGCCTTTGATGGCGGATTCCAAATCAGCATCATCAAACACGATGAACGGGGCGTTGCCGCCGAGTTCCAGCGACAATTTTTTCACCGTCGGCGCACTCTGCGCCATCAGGATGCGGCCCACTTCCGTCGACCCGGTAAAACTCAGCTTGCGGATCACCGAGCTGTCGCACAGCACTTTACCCACGTCAGCCGCTTCACCGGTGATCACCTGCAACACACCGCGCGGAATGCCCGCCTGATTAGCCAACTCCGCCAACGCTAACGCGGTAAAGGGCGTTTGCTCGGCCGGTTTGACAATCATGGTGCAGCCTGCTGCCAGTGCCGGCCCCACTTTTCGCGTGATCATCGCCGCCGGGAAATTCCATGGCGTGATAGCCGCACACACACCAATTGGCTGTTTGATCACCAATAGCCGCTGGTGCCCTTGCGGTGTCTGCAACACGCTGCCTTCGATGCGTTTTGCCTCTTCTGCAAACCACTCGATAAACGAGGTGGCATAGGTGACTTCACCTTTCGCTTCGGCCAGCGGTTTGCCCTGCTCAGCTGTCAGGATAGTGGCCAGAGCATCCTGATGTTCTACTATCAGACGTGCCCAGGTTTGCAGCAGGCTCGCACGGGCTTTCCCCGTCAAGGCGCGCCAGCTCACCAGCGCCTTTTCGGCTGCTGCAATGGCTGTCGACGTTTGTGACGCGGTCACTAATGGTACAGAACCAAGCACAGCCCCGGTTGCCGGGTTGGTCACCTCAAGGGTGTCACCACGTTCGCTGTTCTGCCATTCACCGTCAATCAAGCATTGCTGACGGAAAAGAACGTTGTTTTTCAATTGCATAATATTCCTCTGGTTACTTCGCCAACACGCTGGTCAAAACCTTCAGCTCCTGACTGAACTGCGCATCAGGGATGGTCAGCGGATACAGAAACGAATCACGTTGCCGTGTACCCCACAGGTTAACAGTAGCAGACCTTGCTCCAACGCCGCCTGTTGGTAACGGCGCGTCAGTTCAGCGGAAGGTTTGCCGGTCGCCGGATCGTTAAACTCGACGGCCACCATTGACCCTTGGGCTCGAATCGCCACAATCCCCGGGCAAGATGCCTTGGCACTTTGCAACGTTTCTACCAACTGCGCTCCGAGGCTTTGTGCCCGTTGGCGCAGCTGTTCTTCATTGATAATATCGAGCACTGTCAGCGCAGAAGCAACGGCCAGCGGGTTGCCCGCATAGGTGCCGCCCAACCCGCCAAGGCCAGGTGCATCCATCACGTCAGCGCGACCCACTACGCCTGAAATCGGAAAACAGCCCCCCAAGCTTTTCGCCATGGTGATCAGATCCGCTTTTTCCGCATAGTATTCCAGGCTTTGTTGAATAAATAGAACTTTTGGGTAATCATCTGAGCAGATCTCCACAGTTGTTTCAAAATCAGGTCTCCATGGCAAAACAAAATTTTAAAATCACCAACTGGCCCTCTTATAACAAGGCCCTCAAGCAGCGCGGTTCTCTAACCGTATGGCTAGATGAATCAGCCATTGCTGCATGGACGGA
>NZ_JAHWCO010000724.1:0-1045 GCF_020054415.1 Candidatus Symbiopectobacterium sp.
GATGTAGTAACGCAACATGGAGCGTCCGCCGGTATAACCCATCGCCTTAATTTCCGCGAGGATGACCTCGCCGTTCCAGAGGTTCTCTGCCAGACGCATGTCGATATAGTCCATGAACGGCCTGAGTTTGGCCATTCTGTAGCGTGTTTTTCTGGCCAGAGGTTCCGGGTATTTCAGGTAGCGTCTGACAGTCAGCTCAGAGCAACCAACCTGAGTGGCAATATCGACAATATACGCACCCTGCTGGCGCATTTGCTTTATCATGTAAAAGTCCTCTCTGCACGATAAAGTTCTGAAAGCCCGCATAGCGCAAGCTCTGCGGTTTTTTTTGTGCCTTAAAGCGCTGGCCTTGCGGGTTATCGCCAGCACCGCACTCAATGAATACGGACTTCCACCCGATGTGATTGAAGCCGCGCTGGCGCACGTGGATAAGAACGAGGTGCGCCACGCCTATAACCGCAGCGACTATCTGGAACAGCACCGTACCTTGATGCAATGGTGGGCTGATTTTGTAAAGGTGGCAGATAGGGGGAGCCTTTTAGAGGGCGACAGCATGTTTGTTCTGTTGAAGCATTAATGAAATGGATTGTGCTTAGCCTTTTCACATAGTGCAGATACTGCGTCACTCGCAATTAGCAAGAGCCTGTTTAAGATTTTGTGTAAATGCCTTTCCTCAGAAGTGACCGTCAAGGCGGTCAACGAACTCGATAATAAAGCGACTCATTACCATACGCCAGTCCTGTAAGGGCATCGTCCATTTCTGTGATGCCGCCTGAATTGCCAGCCATACGACCTTCTTCACCGAGTCATCAGTCGGGAACACCTTGCGTTTCTTGATTGCATGCCGGATCACGCTGTCCAGTGATTCTATAGCGCTCGCCATGTAGATTAACTTGCGAAGTTCCTGCGGTTACGAGAAGAATGTCGACAGGTTGGCCCAGTTTGACTGCCAGCTCCGGCTTATCTGCGGATAGCGGTGATCCCATGTCCCACCGAGCGTCTCCAGCGCCTGAAGCGCGGCCTCTTCGGTTGGAGCCTGATACAC
>NZ_JAHWCO010000629.1:0-8939 GCF_020054415.1 Candidatus Symbiopectobacterium sp.
CTCAGGTGGGTGAAGCCATGGTCATGGTCAAAGCGCTTAACCGGATCACGCTATCAGGAATGCCGAACAGTATTCGCATCACGTAACAATCGACCCGTATGGGGCGCAGTCGTTACAAGTTCTGATTTATTCAACAAAGCCAGTATTTCTATTTAGGATAAAAGTATGCCTAATTTTCTGTGACTGATACCGTACTTCCTTATCAAGTTATTCTTAGGGGACTGTGCCTGAGGACTTACAGTACAGTCATTTTCAGTTATTGTGGGTGGGGGGCAATGGAATGCAGGTCGGTGCAGATAAATGTAGGTTCATTTACAGGTATTGTGGGTTTGAGACCAGTGTTGGTTGCAGTTAATGTGGGTTGAAAATGAGCGATAAATGCAGGTTTGACCATTTATAAATGCAGGTTGCTACAGGTACATTTCAAATATCACCCATCGATGCACTTTCTATGGATCGATGCTCAAGTGTGTGAATTGCCATAAAATATCTAACCTCTTCAAATCCCCCTAAACCAACGAAAGTTTCGTAGGTCGGCAGATGAGACCTACACTTTTTGGGTAGGTCGGTGCGACGATTATTGCAGTGACGCTAGGGATTTGAAATCAGTATGGAGGTATGTGCAGATAACCTATTGAATGTTAACACCGATTGTGGATTTGTGCAGCGACCTAACCATGTGACTTTAAGTCACGTGGTTCAGAACTACGAAAGTTTTGTAGTGCAGAAAATAACCAACACTCTTTAAGAGGGGAGCCTGTCCTCAGCCGCATCGCTAAAAGATACGTGGTTCTTTGTGGCAATTAGTTTACGCCCGTTTTGGTGAAAACCTCGTGCGCATTCCGATGCAATTCTAACGTTTCGTTATAATCAATATTTATCAATGGGTTAGTTTGATTTAACCAACCGCGTCTCTAAAAGATACGCAATTCATGCCCCTTTGACTTGCGCACGTCTGAAGGACTTCTCCAGCGCCTTCACCTGAGAATGTGTTGTTCCGTTGAGAGCTTATGTTGTTCAGAATAGGGGGTATGTTGTTCACAAATTCGTGATTAAATCCATTAAATATCATGGCATTAAAAAATAATGAACAACAAGAACAACACCTTTTCGCCTATCTAAATAAATAAGTTTTTCAGGTAAGAGAATTACTTCCCCAATTACTCCTATCCAACGCCTGTACGCTTCACGGAGACCTAAAATATTTTTGTAGGTCGTGGGGTATGCTCAGCAGAACTCGCATAGCATAAGCGCTGAGGAGGTTTTGTGCAGCCATGTGTGAGCCTGGTAGATATGAACCCCAGTGTGTATTCTCTCAGTTGCTGGCACATCGTCCCTATCGTGGAGCTGGGATGTTGTTGCATACGGGGTGTGCATGGGAAAACAGCTTGGGGGTATGACTATACTAAAGCCATCATAGGCCGTGAAAGTTGTTTCCAAGCGTTCGAGAGTTTGCGCGGTTGTGCAGGAAGTAATGAATAACTATGTGTATAACAAATGCAGAAAATTACTGGGTTATTTTATGTATCAATTTGTTTTTATTAATTATTTATTTTTATATTACTTTCCTCGAAGGAAACATTAACGGTGTGGAGTCGGTTACTGCCGGTGGCAACTTCACGCTGCTTACGCGAAGTCAAAGATGCCACCCACGGATTACTGCGCGCCAAATGGTTTAATTATCAAATGAACGAACAATGGCGGCGTTGGACGCAGTGGGGATTTTTAGCCGCAGGACAGTCTGCTTACGCGCACGGTGCCCTGGACGCGATATCAGAATGGATCTTGGCAAGACGTTGCTCAATGCACTGAGTAGCCTCAGGCGTATACCTTGTCACCGAATTCGCACAAATCTTCAATCAGGCAGGAACCGCAGAGCGGTTTACGGACGATGCAGGTGTAACGTCCGTGCAGAATCAGCCAGTGGTGGCTGTCGATTTTGAATTCTGCTGGCACTACCTTCAATAGCTTTTCTTCTACTGAATCCACGTTTTTTCCCGGCGCGAATCCGGTACGGTTGCACACGCGGAAAATATGCGTGTCAACGGCGATGGTGGGCCAACCAAAGGCGGTGTTTAACACTACGTTGGCGGTTTTACGACCGACACCGGGCAGTGCTTCCAGCGCTTCGCGATTTTCCGGTACCTGACCCTGATGCTTGTCTAACAGAATACGGCAGGTCTTGATGATATTTTCAGCCTTGCTGTTAAACAGGCCAATGGTGCGGATATAAGCTTTTACACCGTCAACACCAAGTGCCAACAAGGTTTCTGGTGTGTTTGCGACCGGATAGAGTTTTGCAGTGGCTTTATTCACGCTGACATCTGTGGCCTGTGCTGAAAGCAGTACGGCTATCAACAGCTCGAACGGTGTATCAAAGTGTAACTCTGTGGTCGGATGTGGATTCGCATCGCGCAGACGACGCAAGATTTCGCAGCGTTTTTCCTTGTTCATCGTCTTATCCTTGTGCTTATGGTGCCGTTCCGGTCAGCGTGTCAACTGCTGTAACGTTCCGTTTTGCCTCGCTGACGGCGCGGCGGCGTTTCATTTTTTCGTCAATCAGGTATTTGGCGGCAAGCAGCAGCGCTAAACCGATAAACGCACCAGGCGGCAGCATCGCCAGCAAAAGCGGGGTATCAACGTGGATCACTTCGATGTGCAGCGCTTTGGCCCAATTGCCGAGCAACAAGTCTGCACCGTCAAACAGCGTGCCATTACCCAGTAATTCACGCAGGGAACCCAACACGAACATGGTACAGGTCGCTCCCATGCCCATGGCGAAACCATCCAGTGCCGAAAGGGCGACGGGGTTTTGCGCGGCGTAGGCTTCCGCACGTCCGATAACCAAACAGTTAGTGACGATCAGTGGAATAAAAATGCCCAGCGACTGGTATAAGCCGTAGGCATAGGCGTTAATCAGCATTTCCACCGAGCTGACCACGGCTGCGATAATCATCACATAAATAGGAATGCGGATTTCAGACGGGACCCACCGGCGCATGGCGGAAATCGCTGCATTGGTGCAGGTCAGTACCAGCGTGGTGGCTAACCCTAAGCCCAAGGCGTTGGTGGCGGTGGAGGTGACGGCCAGCAGTGGGCACATGCCTAACAGTTGCACCAGCGCTGAGTTGTTTTTCCAAAGCCCCTGGGCCAGAAGGTGTTTCACTTCACTCATGTTACTCTGCTCCACAATTCTGCAATGTCGTCAGGCGCGCCGGGAGGGTCTGCATAAAAAGCGCAGTCCGTTTGCTGGCGTTTACCACGGCACGGGGCGTGATGGTGGCACCGGTGAACTGATCGTATTCGCCGCCATCCTTTTTGACGGCCCACTGGCGATCGTCGGCACTTTGCACCGTACGTCCGGTAAAGCGGGTTATCCAGTCAGATACCCGCAGATCAATTTTGTCTCCCAGTCCTGGCGTTTCATGGTGCTCAGTCACCCGAACCCCGAGTACCTTACCATGGAAATCCGCCCCTATCAGCAGATGAATGGCACCGGAATAACCGTCTGGTGCGCTCGATTCAATGGCTGCCGCCACCGGAGTATCACCTTTGCGTACAAGGTAGAGATGTCGCGCGTATGTCGTGCCCAGCGCCTCATCGGTGACAAGGTAACATTCTTGCAGAATGTTGTTGTCGTAAATATCAGGAGGAATCACCTGATCCAGCAACGCTTTTTGTTGCAACTGTGCTTGATGTGCAATAGT
This sequence comes from Candidatus Symbiopectobacterium sp., assembly GCF_020054415.1. Classification (NCBI taxonomy): domain Bacteria; kingdom Pseudomonadati; phylum Pseudomonadota; class Gammaproteobacteria; order Enterobacterales; family Enterobacteriaceae; genus Symbiopectobacterium; species Candidatus Symbiopectobacterium sp. The sequence continues at coordinate 3,708 of NZ_JAHWCO010000629.1, forward strand.
AGGTTTGGTCAGGGTATTGACCACCGCTGTCAAGCAGGTGGTCAAGGAGGCAAACAGTGCCAGCGTGGTCGCGTGACGTCGCATCGTGCTGATCATGCTATTTCCTTATCGACGATGGCCGTAGGCGCGTGGTTGGGTAAAGTAATCGATGAGCGGAACGGTAATATTCGCCAGTAATACCGCAAACGCGATGCCATCCGGGTATCCACCGTAGGTACGGATCAACCACACCAGCAGCCCAATCAGCGCGCCAAACAACAAGCGCCCTTTATTGGTGGTTGAGGCCGTCACGGGATCGGTGGCGATGAAAAAAGCACCGAGCATGGTGGCACCAGAGAACAGATGCAGCAGTGGAGGTGCGGCTTTTTCCGGCATCAATACCCAGCCGAGCGCGGCGCACAGCAGCAAAGAGAGCAGCATGCTGACGGGAATATGCCAGCGAATGGAGCGGGTCAGTAGTAAAAGAATGCCACCGGCAAGGTACGCCAGATTGACGCATTGCCAGCCCACGCCCGCCAGACTCTCCGCAAAGATTGGGTGTTGTAATGCTTGTGCCGGTGTTTCCCCGGCGCGCAGGCCGGTTTTGAAGCCATCTAACGGCGTGGCTTGGGTAATGCCATCAATGTTCTGTATTATCCCCTGAATGTGTAAACCCGCATCGGTTTGTCCAGTAAAAATCACATGCAGTGCATCAACGAAGGTGACCGGTGCCACCTGTAGCGCGCTGGGCGGTAGCAAACTGGTCATCTGGACCGGGAAGGAGATTAACAGCACTACGTAGCCGACCATAGCAGGATTAAACGGATTGTTTCCTAATCCGCCATACAGTTGCTTGGCGATCACGATAGCGAAAAATGTGGCAAGCACCACCATCCACCAGGGTGCCAACGGGGGCAAGCTGACACCGAGTAGAATGGCGGTTAACAGCGCCGATTGATCCGCCAGCGTGGTGCGTATTGCAAATTTCCTCAGTGACAATGTCACAGATTCCGCCGTAAGCGCTGCGGCCGAGGCGAGGGCGATTTGTATCAAGGTGCCGACGCCAAAAAACAGGGTCTGGGTAGCGATACCGGGCACACAGGCGAGTATTACCCACAGCATGATGCGCTGTGTGCGCTGATGGTTATGGGTAAAAGGCGAACTTGCGATCTTGAAAGCCATCTATTCCTCGTGAGTATGGATTAACGCCTGTTTGGCTTTACGTGCTTTAACGCGGGCAATAGCAGCGGCAACGGTGGCTTTGCGTGGGTCGCTGAGATCGGGAGCGGGTTCCGCTGCGGGGGCCGGCGCGGCGACAACAGTAGGGAGGATAGCCTCCGGCGCTTGCCGAGCCGCTTTTTTGGCCTTAACGCGGGCAATAGCAGCGGCAACGGCAGCTTTGCGTGGGTCGCTCTGATCGGGCTCAGGTTCTGCTTCGGGAGCAGGCGCGGCGACAATCGTTGGGGGGATAGCCTCTGGCGCTTGCTGAGCCGCTTTTTTGGCCTTAACGCGGGCAATAGCAGCGGCAACAGCGGCTTTGCGTGGGTCGCTCAGATCGGGCACAGGTTCCGCTTCGGGTGCTGGCGTGGCGACAGTCGCTGGGGGAATAGCCTCAGGCGCTTGCTGCGCTGTCTTTTTAGCTTTAACCCGAGCAATATCCGCAGCCACCGCAGCCTGTCTTGGATCCTCTGGTACAGCGGAAACCGGTTGGGCTTGTTCGGTATCTGCCTGCATACGTTGCTTCTCGCGCGCCTGAGCTTTTCGCGCTTCGCGCGCAGCGATGACCGCGCTGTTATCCGGCGTTTGGTCAGGATTTATCGCAATGGCAGCAAGCGGTTCAGCAAGCGCATTTTTGCTACGCACGCGCTCCAGCACAGCCTGAACGGCCTTTTTATCCGCCGTAGACACTGTGGCAGCCGCTTGCTGATGACGCCGTTCACGCGCCACTTTTTCTCGCTCCAGACGTAACTGTTTTGCATCAAAACGCGCTTTCGCCTGCTGCGCCCGCGATGCCTCAAGATCGATAGCGCGGATTTCAGCCTTTTCCTGACGGTAGTATTGCACCAACGGAATATTGCTTGGGCAGACATAGGCACAGGCACCGCATTCAATACAGTCAAACAAATGGTGCGCGCGCGCCTTTTCATGCTCCTGCCCGCGGCTGAACCAGTAAAGCTGCTGTGGCAACAGCCCTGCCGGGCAGGCGTCGGCGCACTTACTGCACCGAATGCAGGACTGCTCTTGCTCTGGAGCCTGCATTTCGTTCACTGACGGCGCAAGAATACAGTTGCTGATTTTGACAATGGGAATGTCAAGCGCGGGCAGGCTGAAGCCCATCAGCGGTCCACCCATGATCACCATCGGGGTTTTGTTTTCGGCATGAAACCAGGCCTGTTTAAGCAAGTGGCGCACTGGCGTGCCGAGGCGCGCCCAGACATTTCCCGGTTGGCGCAGCGCTTCCCCGGTCAGGGTGACCACTCGCTCCGTCAAGGCTTCACCGTCGATCACCGCGCGCTTGATGGCATACGCGGTACCGACGTTTTGCATCAATACTCCGATCGAGGCGGAATGTTTGCCAAAGGGCACTTCTTTGCCAGTCAAAATCTTGGTGAGCTGCTTGGCACCGCCGGAGGGGTATTTGGTGGGAATGACCCGCAACCGAATGTCTGTGCGATCGGCCAGTGCGTGGCTCAGTGCCTGGATAGCCTCGGGTTTGTTGTCTTCAATGCCAATCAAGGTACGTTCGGGTGAAAGAAAATGCATCAGGATCTCAATCCCTTGCACAATTTCACGGGCATACTCTTGCATCAACCGATCGTCGGCGGTGATGTAAGGTTCACATTCAGCGGCATTGATGATCAACGTTGCGATACCGCGCAGCCCACCTTTGAGTTTGGCCGAGGTTGGGAAGCCAGCGCCGCCCAAACCAGCAATACCAGCCTGATGTAAATGCGCGAGCAGGGTGTCTATCGAATGCTGCTGATAATCAGGTAAGCACTGGCGATCGCACCAGCGATCTTCCCCGTCAGGAATAATTATGATGCTTAATTCGGGCAAGGCCGAAGGGTGTGCTGTCATGTGTGGACGGATAGCGTTGACCGTGCCGGAGGTAGGGGCGTGTACCGGCAGCATGCGTCCTGTACCGCGCGTAAGGGGTTGACCGCGCAGTACCCGATCGCCAACGTTTACGCAAAGTTCGCCTTCCGGTCCGAGGTGCTGTTTCAGCGGAATAATAAACTGTTCGGGCAGCGGGATGTGACGCATCGGTACGCGGCTGGACTGGGTTTTCATCTCCGGTGGATGAATGCCACCGTCGAAATCCCAAACTCTCTCTTTACGAAACAGATTTAACAGCTTAAGCATGATGTTCTACTTGGATAAGGCGAACCGGAATGGTCTCAAGATCCCATTTCCAGTTGGACGTCGTGGTGGCTACCGGGCGCAGTTCGATGCAATCTGTAGGGCAAGGGGCGACACACAGGTCACAACCGGTACAGAGATCGCTCACCACGGTGTGCACGGCGCGGGTGGTGCCAATAATGGCATCAACCGGGCAGGCCTGAATACATTTGGTGCAGCCGATGCAGTTGCTTTCGTCGATCCAAGCGACTTTGAGTGCTGGTTGCAGATCCGCTGTGTCACCATCGAGCGGCTGCGGGTCAACATTGAGTTTCTCGGCCAGCTTCAGCATCATTGCTTCGCCGCCGGGGCCGCATTTGTTGATGTGCACACCGTGCAACGCTACGGCTTCAGCATAAGGACGGCAGCCTGGATAGCCGCATTGGCCACATTGGCTTTGCGGCAGCATCGCTTCGACCTGTTCGACGATGGGGTCAGCATCAACGTGAAAACGGCGCGAGGCAAAACCAAGAATCAAACCGGAAACCAGCGCGAGCACACTCACCGCTGCAATCGCAATACAAATGTCATTCATTAGAATTTCACCAACCCGGTAAAGCCCATAAACGCGAGCGATATCAACCCAGCGGTGACCAATGCAATCGATGAGCCCTTGAACGGCGCGGGTACATCCGACACGGCAATGCGTTCACGAATGGCGGCGAACAACACCATAACCAGTGAGAAACCAGCAGCTGCGCTGAAGCCATAAACCGTTGATTGCAGGAAGTTGTGTGACAGGTTGACGTTGAGCAACGCAACGCCCAGCACGGCGCAGTTGGTGGTGATCAGCGGCAGGAAAATTCCTAGCAGGCGATAGAGTTCCGGGCTGGTTTTGCGCACGGCCATTTCGGTGAACTGCACCACGACTGCCAAAATCAAAATAAAGGCCATGGTACGCAGGTAGACGATGCCCAACGGCAGTAGAACATACTCGTTGACTAGCCAGGAAAACATCGAGCCGAGAGTCACGACGAAGGTTGTTACCAACCCCATGCAAATGGCGGTTTCCAATTTCTTGGACACGCCCATAAAGGGGCAAAGCCCGAGAAATTTCACCAGAACAAAATTGTTCACCAGCAGTGTGCTGACGAAAAGAAGTAGATAGTCGGTCATTACCATGCCTATAAAACAAAACAGGACTATTATCCGGCATTGTAAGGCTTTCGACAACACACCCAAAATAGGGATATTCACCAAAAGCGGATATTTGCCCCGCAGTTGGCAGGGCAAATCGTTACAGTCAAAGCCTTTTGTGCAAGGAACGCAAGGCAAGAACCAACAGGCCGTATAGAAAACGACCCGTTGTCAGGGGTTAAAGCACGAAACGCCAGACGGATTTGGGAATGCAACCGAGGTTGTACAGTTTTCTTCCCATAGACAACTCGGCACGGCGGTGGTCGGCAGCGCGCGACATATTGATAATCTTCTTATTATCCGTCAGCGAATAATTTAAATGGTCGTAGAGTTTTTCCAGGCTGTCCAGAGTGTTCACTTTGCGAAACTTGAATAAGTATTCAGCAGTGGTCATGATTTTTGTTTAATAATTATGTGGGTAGGGCATTTCAGTATATGCCAGAGAAAACAGGTGTCTAGCACAATAGGAATTATGGGTTGTGTATTCAATGAGTTGATGTAGCATCAAACGTAGTACTCGCGTTCGATGTAACTACCGGGCTTTGTTGAATAAATAGAACTTTCGGGTAATCATCGTAGCAGATCACCACAGTTGTTTCAAAATCAGGTCTCCATGGCAAAACAAAATTTTAAAATCACCAACTGGCCCTCTTATAACAAGGCCCTCAAGCAGCGCGGTTCTCTAACCGTATGGCTAGATGAATCAGCCATTGCTGC
>NZ_JAHWCO010000118.1:0-3062 GCF_020054415.1 Candidatus Symbiopectobacterium sp.
CGTGGTATTGCTGGTTCAGCAGGCAGTAAAGACTGGATGATCATCCATGCTTCATCGGGAAGGTCGTAGCGAGCCATAGTTCAATATACTGTGGAAACATACGGTTACTATAACTCAGGCAATTAAGGGACACAGCCTAGTGAGCGTCGGCTTGCTGATGACGCTGCGTCTGAGCCGCCGTGGTATCACGTTGGCGCAGGAAGAAACCCTCTTGCCGCGGCAATAAGTGTTGTTACCCAACCGGCAATATTTATGGCGTTTTCGGTTGGGATATGTTGTCTGAGCTTCTCATTTCAGAATGATTCCCTACATTGGGCGGCGCTTCACGTTTAATCCCTTACTTTTCATTGTGAAATAGCGCATCGCCGCCGACTCAAGGCACGAGCGCGCATCGTATTCTGCCCGCTCGATACACCACGCCAATTTTGGTTATCTTTTGATTGAACTGGATTTTTTCTCAGCTCGATTCGATGTTTCTGAACATGGAGATAATCTTATGAGTAAAAACACCAAGCAAGACCCAAATCCCCAGGGGCACCGTCACTTCCTCAAATCTACCGGTATCATGATGGGTGCATTGGGTGGCATAGCGCTGTCCCGCCCTGCGGCGGTCGTTGCGCCACCTGCGCCGGTGCCGCAGAAGTGGGATACCACGGTGGATGTGCTGATTATTGGCACTGGCTTTGCCGGATTAGCTGCCGCCATTGAAGCACGTAATGCCAAAGCGGATGTGTTGATTATCGAGAAAATGCCGCTGTTTGGCGGAAACTCGATACTCAACGGTGGCGATCTGTCAGCGGCAGGCTCCAGCATGCAGCAGGCACTGGGCATCAAGGACTCCCCAGAACTGATGTATCAGGACATGATGAAAGCGGGCAACTGGCTGAACTACCCCGAACTGGCGCGCACCGTTGCCGATCATTCGGTGGAGGCGCTGGAGTGTGCCAAAAGCTTCGTGGCTGAGTTTGACCGGGTGAATTATCATGGCGGCCATGCAGTGAAACGCGCTCACCAACTGAAGCAGCGCTCCGGTTCCGGACTGGTGGTGAAACAGTACCAGAAGGCCAAAGCGTTGGGTGTGGTCATTGAGCAGCGTACCAAGCTGGAGCGGTTTATTATTGACAGCCACGGACGGGTGCTCGGGGCGGAAGTGCGGCGTGGCTATAAGTTCCCAGACGATGCTTCCGGCTCCATCGCGTTTATCCGTGCAACAAAAGGGGTGGTGCTGGCATCCGGCGGCTTCTCTCAAGGGGTAGCGTTACGGCAAATGTACGAACCGCGCCTGACGGATGCGTTCACCTCCACCAACCAACCGGGCGCGACAGGAGAAACGCTGATGGCAGCCAGCATGATTGGTGCTTTGGCGACGCAGAAGGATTGGATCCAACTCGGCCCCTAGACCAGCCCGGATGAGCAGGGTTTCGGCTATATCCCGCAGTTTGTTGAACGAGTGGTGGGTTATGGCCTGATGGTCGACCCTGCCAACGGCAAGCGCTTCTTTAAAGAAACTGGCAACCGTAAAGAGCGTGCTGATGCCATTATTCAACTGGAGCATCCGACGTTGATTATCGCGGACAAAACCAACACGCTGAAAATGGTCTATGAAGGGCAGATGATCGGCGCGCTGAAAAATGGCTCGCTCAAAACCTACAACACGCTGGAAGAAGTGGCGCAGGCTTATGGCATGCCGGCGGCGGCTTTTGTTGAACAGGTGAAACGCTGGAACGGCTACGTGGAGCAGCATCTGGAAAACGACCCTGACCTGGGCTGTATGATTTTCAAAGATGCTTCGCCCAATGTCACGCCGCCTTACTATGTGGCGCGCCTCTGGCCGCGCGTTCACCACACCATGGGGGGACTGGCGATCAATAAAGATGCACAGGTGATTGGTTTTGATTTGAAGCCGATTGTGGGGCTGTATGCCGCCGGGGAAGCCGCAGGCGGGGTGCACGGCGCGGTGCGTCTGGGGAGTGTTGCCATGACGGATTGCATCGTGTTTGGGCGTATTGCCGGGAAAAACGTGGTAAAGGCGAGCTGAGAGTATTAAGAAGAGAGGCCGCGTCAGCGGCCTCATTATGATTACTTCAACGTCAGCGTGCGAATGATGCTTTCTGCTTCGGTTTGCGCCGCTTGTTGATTATCGGCAGGCAGCGTGATTTGCAGCGTCAACAGTTGGTTCGCCACGTTCCCCATAAGCACGGAAGAGTAAACCTGCTTGCCGCTGCCACTGTTGGAGATGCTGTCGAGCTGTTGCAGCGCATGGCCGTTAACCTCAATGGCTTTATTGGTCACAACCTGCAAGTTGGCATCGCGGGCGCGTTGCTGATCTTCAAGGCGCTGCGTTAATACTGGCAGGGTTTCGTTGCTGCTATCGCCCAGGATGACAATCACTGCGCGCTGGCCATTATCGTTGGCGTAGACATGCATGTTGTTGGACTGCGAACCCACTTTTCCACTTTGATCATGCATATCCGCAGGCAGCGTGAACGTGATGTTGCCAGACAGCAGAGAGATGGTTTGACTGGCGGCCTGCGCGGCCGGGACATCGTGTCCTGCGTGGCCCGTATTGTCGTCTTTATTATCGTTGCAGGCGGCCAATAGTGCGGCAAGCAACGTAATTCCAATATATTTCACTAGCTTAGGCATAAGCGTCCTTCTCTTTTATCAGGCATGCACGGGTAAACCGCTATATCGCACCCTATTCACTGGGGAAACTCAAGCGTTTTGTTGTCACAAAACCTATTTAGGACGGTTCCTGAGACACAGCCACTTTACTCTTTGTCATCCTCGGCGAAAGCCGGGGATTTCTGCCAGAAAGAATGCGTTTCTCCTGTGCGAGATTCCCGCCTTCGCGGGAATGACGGAGGCGGGCGAGAATGACAGCGGTGGGTGTCGCTGTTTTAAGTAGGTTTGTCAGTCATCAGGGCTTTGTTGAATAAATAGAACTTTTGGGTAATCATCGGAGCAGATCACCACAGTTGTTTCAAAATCAGGTCTCCATGGCAAAACAAAATTTTAAAATCACCAACTGGCCCTCTTATAACAAGGCCCTCAAGCAGCGC
>NZ_JAHWCO010000463.1:0-7767 GCF_020054415.1 Candidatus Symbiopectobacterium sp.
GGCTTTGATGCGATCACAAACACGCTTATCACGACTGGTGTCATGAAGCTGTTCGAGTTCGGCTTTTTGCTTGTCGGTAATAAATATCTTCATAGTGGGTGAGCATGATCTTCTTACCGCGTAAAATCAAGCATCTTCAATAATCACGGGTATAAATCACCTTTATCACTGCAATGGCATAAGTAATTTCAAAAAAAATCACAACGTCATTCAAGCTCATTATTAACCACAACATACAGAAACGTAAAAACCATTTAAAACATCGATTTTCAAAACAAATATATAATTGATATTTAAATAAAAATTAATACAAAACATCAATAAATAATATAAAAATCAAACAGTAAAAAATAAAGAAAAAGGGTCTATCCAGCGACATGAAAATGAATATCCTCATAGCACTACTCGCGGCACAAAGGGTTGCCTCAAAATCTGAGTATGATAGGGTATGGCGTGTTTTCACCTTCATCAGGACAGAAATATAGAACGATAAATCACAGAGGAATTTTATCATTTCATGGCAATAAAACTCGAAGTAAAGCATCTCTATAAAATATTTGGCGAGCACCCTGAAAGGGCATTCAAACTGATAGACAAAGGGCTAAACAAAGATCAGATCTTTGAAAAAACCGGGCTCACTGTCGGCGTGAAAGACGCCAATCTGGCCATTGAAGAAGGCGAGATATTCGTCATCATGGGATTATCCGGCTCGGGTAAATCCACACTGGTACGCCTTCTCAATCGTCTGATTGAACCGACTCGCGGTCAGGTACTGATCGACGGCGAAAACATCGCCGAGGTATCAGACACAGAACTGCGCACCCTGCGCCGCAAAAAAATCAGCATGGTGTTCCAGTCATTCGCCTTGATGCCGCACCTGAGCGTGTTGGCTAATACCGCTTTTGGCATGGAGTTGGCAGGTGTCGATAAAGCACAGCGTGAACAGAAAGCGCTCGAAGCACTGCAACAGGTAGGCCTCGAAGCTTATGCCAATACCTATCCGGATGAGCTTTCTGGCGGGATGCGCCAACGCGTCGGTCTGGCGCGTGCACTGGCAAACGATCCCGATATTCTGCTGATGGATGAAGCGTTTTCAGCGCTCGACCCGCTTATCCGTACTGAAATGCAAGATGAGTTGGTGAAACTGCAATCGCGCCACCAGCGTACCATCGTGTTTATTTCACACGATCTGGACGAAGCCATGCGCATCGGCGATCGCATCGCCATCATGCATGGTGGTGAAGTGATCCAGGTCGGCACACCGGATGAAATTCTCAATAACCCGGCTAATGACTACGTGCGTACCTTCTTCCGTGGTGTGGATATCAGCCACGTGTTCAGTGCGAAAGACATTGCGCGTCGTCGCCCCGTTACCTTGATCCGCAAAGCGCCCGGCGTTGGGCCGCGCTCGGCGCTCAAGATCCTACAGGATGATGATCGTGAATATGGCTACGTGCTGGAAAAAGGGAAAAAATTTATCGGCGTCGTGTCTATCGATTCGCTGAAAAAAGCACTGCACGCGCAAGAACCGCTGGAACAGGCTTTGCTGCCCGACCCTGCCCCCGTGCCCGCAGATATGTCACTCAACGAACTGATTTCACAGGTTGCACAGGCCCCCTGCGCCGTACCAGTCATCGGTGAGAACAGTGAATATATCGGCATTATTTCCAAGGGCATGCTGTTACAGGCATTAGACAAGGAGGGCAGCAACAATGACTAACGCAACCAATCCGTGGGAAACCACGCAAACACCGGTCAATGCTGCCGAACAGGCAGCCACCAGCAGCAATGGCGATCCCTGGTCATCGGCAGCACAAAGTGCATCGGCTTCGGGTGACGCTGCAACTAACAGTGCAGATGCGCGGGGCGCACTCGCTCAGGATGCCGCCCAGTCTGGCGCTGATTGGCTGAACAGCGCCCCATCACCGGCTCAGGAACACTTTTCGCTGTTAGATCCGTTCAAAGACACGTTGATTCCGTTGGATCATTGGGTCACCGGAGGGATCGACTGGCTGGTACTACATTTCCGTCCGCTGTTTCAAGGCATTCGCGTGCCGGTTGACATCATTCTCAACGGTTTCCAGCAGGCGCTGCTAGGCATGCCAGCCCCGGTCGCCATCTTGGTGTTCTCCCTTATCGCCTGGCAGATGTCATCACTGGGTATGTGCGCGGCAACGCTGATATCGCTGGTCGCCATCGGTGCTATCGGTGCGTGGTCACAGGCTATGGTCACGCTGGCACTGGTATTAACCGCCCTGTCCTTTTGCATGCTGCTTGGTCTGCCGCTCGGCATCTGGCTGGCGCACAGTGAGCGTGCTGCAAAAGTGGTGCGCCCGCTGCTCGACGCCATGCAAACCACACCGGCGTTTGTGTATCTTGTGCCGATTGTCATGCTGTTTGGCATCGGGAATGTGCCCGGAGTGGTGGTCACGATTATCTTTGCGCTGCCACCGATTGTACGTTTGACCATCCTCGGTATCCGGCAGGTGCCCGCCGATCTGGTAGAAGCCGCCGAGTCCTTTGGAGCCAGTCCGCGCCAGATGCTGTTCAAAGTACAGTTGCCGTTGGCAATGCCCACCATCATGGCGGGTGTTAACCAGACGCTGATGCTCGCGCTCTCCATGGTGGTGATTGCTTCGATGATCGCAGTGGGAGGATTGGGGCAGATGGTGCTGCGCGGTATCGGGCGTCTGGATATGGGACTGGCTGCCGTAGGCGGCGTCGGGATCGTTATTCTTGCCATCATTTTGGACCGATTGACCCAGTCTCTGGGGCGTGACCGCCGTAGCCGTGGTAATCAATCCTGGTATCGCACCGGTCCGTTGGGGCTAATTTTACGCCCGTTCACGCGTTAATCACACGACAACATAAAGAGGGATAAACCATGATGCAGAAAATCGGATTCGGGGCTGTTGCCCTGATTGCCGCGCTGACGGGCTCGCCGCTCTATGCCGCCGATCAGCCAGGCAAAGGAGTCAGTGTTCAGCCCGTGCAGAGCACGATTTCGGAAGAAACCTTCCAGACGTTGCTGGTCAGCCGTGCACTGGAGAAACTGGGCTACGACGTGCAACCCATTCGCGAAGTGGATTACAACGTTGCCTATATGTCCATCGCATCCTGCGATGCCACCTTCACCGCCGTCAACTGGGATCCGCTTCAGGCAGACATGTACAAAGCGGCTGGCGGTGATACCAAATTTTACCGCGACGGGGTCTACGTTGGTGGTGCAGCGCAGGGCTATCTGATCGACAAAAAGACAGCGGAAAAGTACCAGATCACCAACGTTGAGCAATTTAAAGATCCTGAGATCGCCAAGCTGTTTGATACCAACGGTGATGGCAAAGCGGACCTGATCGGTTGTGCACCGGGTTGGGGTTGTGAAGCCGCCATCAACCATCACCTTCAGGCTTACGGATTGAGCAACACGGTCGAGCACAATCAGGGTAACTACGCCGCGATGATCGCAGATGCCATTACCCGCTATAAAGAAGGCAAACCTATCTTCTATTACACTTGGACACCGTACTGGGTCAGCGATGTGCTGGTACCGGGGCGCGACGTTGTCTGGTTACAGGTGCCTTTCTCTTCTCAACCGGGAGAAATGAAAGGCTCCAGCACCAAGCTGGCTAACGGCAACGACTACGGCTTCCCCGTTAATAATATCCGTATCGCAGCGAATAAAGCGTGGGCCGAGAAAAATCCGGCAGCTGCCAAACTGTTTGCCATCATGAAGCTGCCATTGGCAGACATCAACGCGCAAAACATGCGGATGCGCAGCGGAGGGAGTAGCCAGAAAGATATCGAACGCCATGTGGATGGCTGGATCAAGGCACATCAGGCACAGTTTGATGGTTGGATAAAAACCGCCGCTGAGGCGGCCAAGTAACTGGATAGCGTCACGTTGTTATTCACTCACAGGCCCACTTGGGCCTTAAACTGATGTCAAAACTCGTCCTCTTCGGCGTAGGCCGAGGACCTCTGTCAGGAAGAATGTGTTTCGCCTGTGGGAGATTCCTACCTACGCGGGAATGACAGAGAGTGTATGTGAATGGCCGTTTTCCTTCGGTTAGTCAGCTACCTCAAGCACACTCGGGACTGCTTCTTGAAATTACGTTTTTTGTAAATGCTCCCTGTCTTAACGGATTTGCTAGAATCGCTCCCACACATTTTAGAACGCTAGCGAGTATTCATGTCTTCTCAACAGGCCCAGACCGGCCTCAGTCTTCCTTTCACGCTCATCATATCAACGGCAACCGGATTGGCCGTTGCCGGTAATTACTACGCCCAGCAGCTATTAGAAACCATTGCCAGAACCTTTGAACTTTCCGTTAATCAGGTAGGACTTATTGTCACCGCCGCACAGGTGGGCTATGCGGTAGGTTTGATGTTTCTGGTGCCGATGGACGATATGTTTGAACGACGCACGCTGATTGTCACCATGACGCTGTTAACCGCGCCAGGGCTGGTGATTACCGCGCTGGCCCCCACATTACCGGTGATGCTCGCAGGTATTGGGGTCTCGGTGTTGTGTTCCGTAGTAGCTCAACTGCTGGTGCAGCTCGCGGCAACGCTGGCAACCACCGAAGCCCGCGGTAAGGTAGTCGGTACGATAATGAGCGGTTTGCTGCTTGGCATTCTGCTTGCACGCACCATTGCTGGCGCACTCGCCACGCTGGGAGGATGGCGTACTGTATATTGGGTAGCCAGCGCACTGATGGTCATCATGGCGTTGGTACTTTGGCGTACGCTGCCGCGTTTACCGCCCAGCAATAACCTGCAATACGAGCAACTGATCGTTTCCATTTTCCGGTTATTTGCAACCACGCCCGTGCTGCGTGTGCGCGCACTGCTTGGCTGTCTCTCTTTTGCCAATTTCAGCATTCTTTGGACATCGATGGCATTTCTGCTGTCGGCACCGCCTTATCACTACTCATAAGGGATTATCGGGCTATTTGGTTTAGTCGGGGCTGCAGGCGCACTGGCAGCCACCCGTGCTGGTCGTTTGGTCGATAAGGGAAAGGCCACATTAACCACCACGGTGGGTCTGGTGCTGCTGTTGCTGTCCTGGGGCATGATTGCCATGGGTGCCACGGCGCTGCTGCCGCTGATTGTTGGCATTGTCGTGCTCGACCTTGTCGTGCAGGGTTTGCACGTCACTAACCAAAGCGTGATCTACCAGATAATGCCGGAAGCGCGTAACCGGCTCACCGCCGGATACATGACCAGCTACTTTATCGGCGGCGCTGCGGGCTCTTTGCTGTCTGCGGCCACCTATCAGGTCGCAGGTTGGACAGGCGTTTGCTACGCGGGTGCCGCAGTGAGCCTGCTGACGCTGCTTATCTGGATTCCCTGCAGAAAACACGGCTGACAGGGCCGTCGATGAGGATGTGTCACATCTCTGGCACATCCGCCCTTTTATCGGTAGGGTATTGACCACCCATTCTATTAAACGACACGTTAGCCAATGATAAGCCAACAGCAGGAGAAGCAGATTGAACACGCCTCTCCGCACGCCACCTTTGCCGAAGGGGTGATCAGTAGCCTGCCGATTGTGATCGGTTATCTTCCCGTCGCCTTCGCTTTTGGACTGAATGCGGTCAAACTCGGCTATTCACCGTGGGAAGCCGTCTTTATGTCGTGCGTGATTTACGCCGGCGCCAGCCAGTTTGTGATTACCGCCCTGCTCAGCGCAGGGATGTCAATTTGGGTGGCGGCGTTTACCGTCATGGCCATGGATGTGCGCCATGTGCTGTATGGCCCGGCGCTGCGGCACCGAATCTTGCAGCGCCTACCTACGCGCAAAACACCGCTGTGGGCGTTTGGCCTGACCGATGAAGTCTTCGCCGCCGCAACAGCGCGGCTGGCACAAAACAATCGCCGCTGGAGTGAAAACTGGATGCTGGGCGTCGCTGCCGCCTCCTGGATTTCCTGGGCCTGCGGCACAGTGATCGGCGCGTTATTCGGTAATGGGCCGTTGAAAGCGTACCCCGCCGTCGAGGCGGCACTTACCTTCATGCTGCCCGCGTTGTTCCTCAGTTTCCTGCTGGCTTCTTTTAAAAAACGGCAAAGTATGGTCGTGGTGTGCGCACTGGGTGGCGCCCTGCTTGGGTTACTGCTGTTCTCCATTCCGGCCGCTATTTTAGTCGGTATCGGCAGCGGCTGCGCCGCCGCACTGTTTCTTACACCGCCCGTCATGGCTCAACAGGGGGAAAAATCCGCATGAATAGCCAAATAGTACTGATTGGTGTGCTGGTCGGCATGGTGAATTTTTTATTCCGCTACCTGCCACTCCGTCTGGGAGCCAACCGCGCGTCTGGATCACTCAAGCGCGGCAAAGTGGGAGCGGTGCTCGACAGCATTGGCATCACTTCTATCTGCGCCTTGCTGATCGTTTCCAGCGTCCCAGAGATCCAACAGCATACTAACAAGCTGTTGCCTACACTCATCGGTTGCCTGACGCTCACGCTCTGCTTCTACCGGACACGCAGCATTGTCATATCCACATTGTTGGGCGCGTTTTGTTACGGTATTGCTTTTAAATACCTTTCATTGGGAATTATTTAATATCATTGTGTTAGCAGCACGTTATTAGTGGTTCACGTTACCTTACACAAGGTCACTTACGTTCTGTCACAAAGGCGACGACACAATGCGACTAAATATCGTTTACCCGATTAGTAACTTTAGTTATTATACTGATCGTGATTAATGAGGTTCACATAAAAATGGATAGTCCATCTGTACACAAGCACGGGCTCACTGAAAGTGGTGCGCGTGACAAGAAACCTGAGTTCGATAAAAACAGCTCCTTCTCGCCCATCGAACAAATGATCAATCTGTGTGCATCGCGCAATCCAGAGTTTCCTCAACAGGAAATCTTGTTGGTGCGTCTGTGCATGCACATGCAGAACAAGATTCTGGATCACCGTAACAAGATTTTGCGGGAACAGGGCATCAACGAAACGTTGTTTATGGCACTGATTACGCTGGAATCTCAGGAATCACGTAGTATTCAACCATCAGAATTGAGCGCCGCACTGGGCTCTTCGCGTACCAATGCCACGCGCATTGCCGATGAGTTAGAAAAACGCGGTTGGATTGAACGCCGTGAAAGCGATAGCGATCGTCGTTGCTTACACTTGCATATGACAGATGAAGGCAAAGCGTTTCTCGATCGTCTGCTGCCACCGCAGCACCAGAGTCTGTATTTCATCTGGTCAGCATTGGAAAAAGATGAGCAGAAGCAGTTGGAAGTGCTGATGCTTAAATTGCTGGTGCGGCTGGACGAAATGGACAAGATCGATAATCCATAGACCGATAATAGTTCGTGTATTCAATATGTTGATTGCAGTGTGAAATGTCAGGTTTTGGATGTGGAATACAGTGGCTAAAGTTGATGTAAGATGCCCGTTTTGTGAACAGACATCTCCTGTGAAAAACACGGTAATGGCAAAAGTGGCCATCAGCGTTACCGTCGTCAGTCATGCAAACACGGATGGCTACAGTGCTTACAACGACGAACTTCAAAAAATAAAACACATTGTTAGCAAGCTGTATACACAGCGTATTGAGCGTGCACATCTGACACTGCGTAACCGATTGCAACGGCTCAATCGCAAGACGCCCGGATATTCAAAATCATCCGAAACGCACGATAGGATCATCGGTACTTACATCGAACGCGAGTACTACGTTTGATGCTACATCAACTCATTGAATACACGACCCGATAATAACAATACTGTATTACATTAAATACATCTTCAC
>NZ_JAHWCO010000360.1:0-6371 GCF_020054415.1 Candidatus Symbiopectobacterium sp.
CGTCAGTCATGCAAACACGGATGGCTACAGGGCTTACAACGACGAACTTCCAAAAGTAAGACACATTGTTAGCAAGCTGTATACACAGCGTATTGAGCGTGCACATCTGACACTGCGTAACCGATTGCAACGGCTCAATCGCAAGACGCCCGGATATTAAAAATCATCCGAAATGCACGATAGGATCATCGGTACTTACATCGAACGCGAGTACTACGTTTGATGCTACATCAACTCATTGAATACACGACCGACGAAGGGTTTGTGGTGGGGTGACGTTCTATGGCGTATCGGCTTGGGTTACTGTATGTGGGATTAGCGCTGTACGGTATGGCAATCGCCATGATGATCCGGGGAAATTTAGGGGTGGACCCGTGGGATGTGTTTCACCTCGGGTTAGCGCAGCATCTGCCACTGAGTGTGGGCACCATCATCATCCTGATGGGGGCGTTGGTGCTGCTGCTGCTGTGGATCCCTCTGCGCCAGCGGCCGGGATTGGGGACCATCAGTAACGTTATCGTGATTGGGCTGGCAACCAATGTGGGATTGGATTTACTGCCAGAAATCGAACACCTCGGGGCACGCACGGCGCTGCTGATCGGGGGGAGTAATCACCAACGGGCTAGCGACTGGCATGTATATCGGTGCCGGTTTTTGTCCTGGCCCTCGTGATGGCTTGATGACTGGCATTGTGGCGCGTACCGGATGGCAAATTCGCTATGTGCGAACCGGCATCGAGCTGACGGTATTGGTGGTAGGATGGATACTCGGCGGTACGGTCGGCGTGGGTACGGTGGTGTATGCCTTTGCGATTGGTCCGCTGATCCAACTGTTTTTACCCTATTTTGTCGGGCAGTCGCGCGAACGCGCCCTGTAACCGAAGGCTTCATCCTAGTATCACAATGGAAAAAAATGCCCGTTATTGCTGACGGGCATCGGCACACAGCACCGTTAATGAGGCGGTTAACGGTGCGTTGTTTCTTCAAGTAAGATAACAGCCACTTCTTTTGCCGTCGGCGTCTCGCTTGCCAGGGCACGGCGAATCACGAAAAAGGCGGAAATGAGCATGGTAACCGCTACCAGAATAAAGAACCCGCACAGTGCGGCGTTGATCTGGTTGCTGAACACAATGGTTTCCATATCTTTGATGGTCTTGGCCGGGGCGATTAACGTGCCTTGCTCAATACCCTGCGAGAAACGTTTAACCTGAGCCAGAAAACCGATACTGGCTTTTTCATGGAAGATTTTCTGCCAGCCTGCTGTCATGGAAGTGATAAATAGCCAGATGGTCGGCAGTATAGTTACCCAGGCATAGCGCTGTTTCTCCATTTTGAAAAGCACAACGGTACCAAGAATCAGCGCCATAGAAGCCAGCATCTGGTTTCCGATACCAAACAGCGGCCACGAGGTGTTAATCCCACCGAGAGGATCGATAACGCCCTGATAGACAAAGAATCCCCAACCTGCTACCGCCACCGTGGTGCCCGCCATGTTACCCAGCTAGGAGTGGCTCTTGCCCATACCGTGAATGGCGAGACCGACCAGATCCTGCACCATGAAACGGCAGGCGCGGGTACCGGCATCGACAGCTGTCAAAATGAACAGCGCTTCAAACAGGGTGGCGAAGTGATACCAGAATGCCATCATGGCCCGACTGTTAAATATTTCGGTGATTATATGCGCCATACCTACCGCAAAGGTAGGTGCCCCCCCGGCACGTGACAGAATAGAGGCTTCGCCCACGTCTTTGGCTATTTCACTCGGCGCTTCCTGTGTGATCATAGAGCCCCAGCCGTTGATCACCTATGAGGCTTGTTCAACGGTGGTACCGATTAGCACAGACGGTGAGTTCATGGCGAAATAGACGCCCGGATCGATAACTGAAGCGCAAATCAGCGCCATGAGCGCCACAAACGATTCCATCAGCATCACACCATAACCAATCATGCGAATGTGACTTTCGCGTTCAATCAGCTTAGGCGTGGTAGCGCTGGAGACCAACGCGTGGAACCCGGAGATGGCACCGCAAGCGATGGTGATAAACAGGAAGAGGAACAGGCTACCGGAGAACACCGGCCCGCTACCGTCAATAAAGCGTGTCACAGACGGCATTTTCAGTTCTGGCGTGGCGAACACAATACCCACAGCCAGACCGACAATCACACCATTTTTCAGGAACGTAGAAAGATAGTCGCGTGGTGCCAGCAGCAGCCATACTGGCAGCACCGAAGCGATAAAGCAGTAAATCACCAGCGCCCAGGTCAGCGTGGTACCTTGCAGGGTGAAGAAGGGACCCTAGTACGGATGGACAGAAATGTCGCCGCCGTAGACGATGGCCATCATCATCAACACAAAACCGATCAATGACACTTCAGCTATTTTGCCAGGGCGCAGAAAACGCATATAGACGCCCATAAACAGCGCAATCGGGATGGTCGCTGCAATGGTAAACACCCCCCAGGGGCTGTGTGTCAGCGCTTTGACCACAACCAGTGCCAGTGCGGAAAGGATGATTATCATCACACCCAGTGCGCCCAGCATCGTCACCACACCTGCAAAGGTGCCTAACTCTTGTTTTGCCATTTCCCCGAGCGAACGGCCATCGCGGCGCGTCGAGATAAGCAGGACCAGAAAATCTTGTACCGCACCGGCGAACATCACACCGACCAAAATCCAGATGGTGCCCGACAGAAAGCCCATCCGCGCGGAGAGAATCGGGCCAACCAACGGACCCGCCCCGGCGATAGCGGCAAAGTGGTGACCAAACAACACCCACTTGTTGGTGGGAACATAATCCAACCCGTCATTGTGAGGCTCAGCCGACGTGACACGACGGTCGTCCAGTTCAAACACTTTTTTAGCAATAAACAGACTGTAAAAGCGGTAGGCAATGCTGTAGCAGGATACGGCGGCAATGACCAACCACACGGCATTAACGTGCTCTCCACGGCTTAAGGCCAGCATCGCGAAGGCGATAGCCCCCGCTAATGCGACCAACAGCCAGATCACTATGCTCTTGACATTATTCATGACAACGGCTCCTTCGTTACCCAACTAATGGGGCGAGAGTTTTGCTGGCTTTTAGGGCGTGGCGCCATGGCAAACGGCGCAAACCTTAAAAATATAATGTATTTCAGCGTGATGCGCGGCAGGTGCATATGAGAAAATGTGAGCAAGAGTGAATTTTTGTAAATTAAATTCAGTTTTGGCTAATAATGATAGGGGCAGGGAGAATCTGATGCGGAGAAAATCGGTGTCGCCAACCCGCAGGCGGGCGACACTAGAAGTTTATGCTACGGGTTTGGCAATGATACTGCGCGTTTCCATGCGCACGTCGGTCAATACCACATCCAGCGTATCGCTTTGGCGGTAGACTACTTCACCTTTGACGGAGACCGTTCCCGTTTCCTGGCTGCTGACTAGCTCATCGCGTACTGCGTGAATAAACGAAGCCGGGATAAAGGCAACGGCACCGTTGTTCAGCAAACGCACACGCAGACCACCACGCGTCACATCGATGATCTCGGCGCGGAAGCGGGCATCAGTCCCGGCTTTCGGTTTCAGGAAACGAGCATACAGCCAGTCACCGACGTCACGCTCGGCCATCCGGTTTAAACGACGGCGCTCCGCCATTTGTTGCGTGATGTCATCTTGCGGTTTCTTAGCGGGATGCCGGCAAATAATTGCTTTCAGCAGGCGATGGTTGATCATGTCGCCAAACTTGCGGATGGGTGAGGTCCAGGTGGCATACGCATCCAGCCCCAAACCAAAATGCGGCCCTGGCGTAGTGGAAACCTCGGCGAAGGTTTGGAAGCGGCGAATGCGGCTGTCTAAAAATGGCGTCGGCTGCGCATCCAGCTCTCGGCGCAGTTTGCAAAAGCCGTCCAGGGTCAACAGCGCAGCAGCGTCCGCTTCAATGCCGTTGTTACTTAACACCGTCACTGCCTGATCGACCTGAGTTGGCTCGAACCCGTTGTGCACGTTGTAAATGCCGAAGCCAAGCTTCTCTTTAAGCATGCGTGCGGCGCAGATATTGGCGGTGATCATGGTTTCTTCGACGATACGATTAGCGATACGACGTTGCTCAACCACGATATCCAGCACATCGCCCTGCTCACCGAGCAGGAAACGGTAATCAGGACGATCTTTAAACACCAGTGCGTGGGTGGCACGCCAAGCGCTGCGGGCCAGACCTATGCGGTGCAACAAACGGATTTGCTCGGCAACGGCATCGTTCTCCGGCTGCCATTCACCCTGTTGCTCCAGCCAGTCTGAAACGTTGTCGTAAACCAGTTTGGCCTTGGATTCTACCCAAGCGGCAAAGAACTGCACATCATCGCCCAACGTACCGTCGGCCGCGACGGTGACGCGGCACACCACTGCCGGGCGGCGCTCCTGCGCTCGCAGCGAGCAGATATCGTCGGAAAGTACGCGCGGCAGCATAGGAATATTGAATCCCGGCAGGTAGTTGGTAAACGCACGTTGACGCGCCAGCCTATCCAGCGTGCTGCCCGCTTCCACATAGGCGGTAGGGTCGGCAATGGCGATAGTGAGTTCCAGGGTGCCGTCGCCGTTATCTTTGGCATACAGCGCATCGTCCATGTCTTCAGTACTGGCGCTGTCGATGGTAACAAAGGTCAGTGCGGTCAAATCTTCGCGCGTCAGATTGCCGTCATTGAGCGTCAATTCGCTGTCCATTTCTGGCGCAGTACGCTCAAGATTGTGACGTGATAACGTCACCCACCACGGCGCCAGCGGATCGTCGCAGGTGGTGATGTATTGCGTTAATTCAGCATGGAAGCTGCGATCGCCTTTGAGCGGATGGCGATGCATTTCCGCCACCGCCCAATCACCATCCTGAAAGGTGTGATTGACGTCGCGTCCGGTACGGCAGGGGATCGCCTCTTTCAGCAGCGGATGATCGGGCAGGATGGCAAAACGGTCATCCTTTTTCTGCAAGCGGCCAACAAAGCGCGTCAAAAAGGGTTCAATCAGGGATTCCGGCTCTGCGATTTCACGATCTTTATCGGTGTGGAGCGTCGCAACTATACGATCGCCATGCATCACCTTCTTCATCTGCGGTGGTGGAATAAAGTAGCTTTTTTGTGCGTCGACTTCCAAAAAGCCGAACCCTTTATCAGTGCCTTTCACTACGCCTTCAGCACGCGGAGTTTGGGAGTGAAGTTGCTGTTTTAGCTGGGCAAGCAGCGGATTATCTTGAAACATAATGAGTAAAAGAGATGTCCAGATGCGGTTATTAACGATACTAATGAATGGCAGACAGTTTTACGCGAAACCCGTGCTGGCGGCAAGCGTGATGTATATCAATGAGAGCAATCTTCGTGTTTTGAGAATAACCGCTAATGAATCGTGTAACGGGAGTGGAACGCAGGCGTCCCGGCCTGTGCCGAGACGCCAGTATATCAGGCGATACGTCGCTCAGTTTCTGTATCGCGCTGGCTGCGGGTTATGATCACGGGCACCGATTTTGAGGTCGGTGTAAAGGTTTCATCACCGACGCTTGAGAGCGGTACTAATGGATTGCTTTCCGGGTAATAGGCGGCCAGATTGCCGCGAGGAATATTGTAGCTGACCAGGCGAAATCCACTCACCTTACGTGTGATGCCATCGTTCCACAGCGTCTCGATATCCACATCGTCACCGTCAGCCAACACCAGTGAAGCGATATCCTGCCGATTGATAAACAGCACCTCGCGTTGCCCGTAAACGCCGCGATAGCGGTCATCAAGAACATAAATGGTGGTGTTGTACTGATCGTGCGAACGCAGGTTTTGCAGGGTAAAAGGAGTCTGTTGCGTGCCAAGCTGCGGGAACAGGTTTTTCGGCAGTTCGGCTGTGCAGAAGTTGGCTTTGTGATTCGGGGTGTTAAAGCGTAACTCAGCCGCCGCATTGCCCAGATAGAACCCGCCGGGCTGTTCGCAACGGGCGTTGAAATCGTTGAAGCAGGGTAGGGTGGCAGCGATGTGGTCACGGATCAGTGAATAATCTCCCGCGAGTGTCAGCAAATCCACCGGTTGGTTGCACAACGTGGCATTGGCAATGCCGGCGACGATAGCGGTCTCAGAGCGCTGTTGTTCTGACAGCGGACGAGAAATATCAGCATTTTGATTCAATTGGTTACAAGAAATAGATCGAAATTACTCGAAATTCGATCGAAATAATTTGTACTAGCTCAGACCTGATCTGACAGTTACCTATTATTTATACAGTTGTCTGTCAGATTACATCTGGTTCAGATTCTTTTCTGCCCAGATCCGTTTTCCATCGAGTAAAGTGGCCATCGGCGTACGCCCGCAGCACATTTTTCCCTGATGAGTTCGCTCATTATTGTAATGCCACAACCAGTTGTC
>NZ_JAHWCO010000450.1:0-13069 GCF_020054415.1 Candidatus Symbiopectobacterium sp.
GTACGGAGTACTGTGGTAAAGTGGAGCAGCATGATTATCAGCTTTATCTGGCTATCAACGATATCGAGCATACGAAAACGAAGGCGATGTCTCCGCAGACGAACGGCATCTGCGAGCGCTTCCATAAAACCATTTTTCAGGATTTTTATCAGGTTACATTCCGCAAGAAGTTATATGGAGACCTGGAAAGCCTGCAGGTAGATCTGGACAACTGGTTGTTGCATTACAATAATGAGCGAACTCATCAGGGAAAAACGTGCTGCGGGCGTACGCCGATGGCCACTTTACTCGATGGAAAACGGATCTGGGCAGAAAAGAATCTGAACCAGATTTAATCTGACAGACACCTGTATAAATAATCGGTAACTGTCAGATTAGGTCTGAGCTAGTACACCTGAATATAAAGAGCAGGTACACCATGCGATGGCTGCGCTGGCACGTGGCGATCGCGTGGTAACCCTAAGCAGCATCTTAAAATGCCATGTCAACAAATTCGGGCGTTGTGAGGTGTTGTCGACGCAATCGCCAAGAAGTTTGATGATGAAAGAAGCCTGTACGCTACTTCTGGAGCAAGCGGAGCAGGCAAAAACCACGCAGGCATCAACGTCGGCTCTCGAAATGACGTTATCAGATATCAAGCGTACCGTTGAGCGCTATGTTGCAGCGATGGCGGATGAAAACGATTTGTACTACGCCCTGCACTGCGTGTCTGATTACGATGTCAGTCTGGCGCGACTGCGCGATTACATCATTGATAACCCGTGCGCATCATTACTCGCCACGCTGGAGATGAACGCGACTCATATTGAAAACTACCCGTGAACGGCATGATGTTGGAAGTTTTTCACCTGCATTCAGCAGGGGCGGGGCACTTATTTTGTGCCGGAGGGGGTGGGCTTGAAAATTTGCAAAATGGCACCCAACTGTTTGCGCTGTTCAGCATCCAGTTCGCCACCGGCTGAATGCCCGGCATTTTGCAGAATCAGGGTATTGAGCCCAACCAGCCAGTCATACACGTAAAATGCCGTATTGTTGGTCGGTGTGAGTGACAACTTGGTCAATCGCTTGGCACTACCCCAACTGACAGCCTGTTTTTCCGGCTTGGCGAAGATTTTACGTCCACGGTTGATGCGGCTTTCCGGGCGCTGTTCCTCGGGCATTTTCTGGAAGCCTAACCAGGCGATATAATCGCCGAGTACCGTCAGGGCGCGAGAAACCTGACTCTCGATCTCATTGTCCGTGTAGGCGCTGGGGTGAACGTCCTGGTTCAGCGTCGCGTGTAGCGCCTGATTGATGCCTTGACGCAGGCCAGCGGTGATGACTTCTTCCATCAGCATTTCCAGCGTCGGTTTACTCAAACCGAGCAATTCAACCAGCGGTGCGTTGTCTGGCAAGTTGCGCATATGGTTTATCCAAAAGCGCAAGACCTTACTGGCAAAGACCGCATTGGTATCCACATCGCTCGGGGCTTGGGACTCATCAGTCTGTGTCACATCCAGCGGTGTGTCGCTGAATAAATCGATATCCATACCGATGCCAAAAGGATCGACGTTGGTCATGGCACTAATGTTATCCAGGGCAGGATGGGTGACATGGCTAACGCCGGATTGACGCTGCTGTTGGTAAAGACGGCGCAACTCATCCCGCGTCGGCAACATGCGCTCCAGCAATTCGCCTTGTACGCACGGTCGCGTCTGGAGTGATTTCAACACGGATTCGGCCACTTTCTTCTTTCTCATCGCCGAAATTTTACTGTCAGACTGGTACCAGTCGCCGAGGATGCGCTCGAACAGTTCATTTTGCATGTCATGCAATTGCTCTGACAGTCGCGCCAGCTTGTTTTCCCGTTTGACTTCGGTATTCAGCCAGTTCGCCATGCGTTTTACACCGCGTTCGTCCGTTGCCAGCATGGTTCTCCAAGATTCTCCCGGATTACCCACGTAACGTTGAACGCCTTCATCGTAGTGGGTATTGTGTATGACACGCTGATCGAATTTGGTTACCGCCCAAATCAAGCCGGGTTTATGCTGACTACGCTGCTGTGCGGTTTCCCCCTGCGTCTGTTTCACCCAGTAGTCGAGCGCTTTACCGACTGCTTTGACATCAGCGCGCCGATCTACAGCCGTGCAGATCATCAACAGATTGATGGCGTGCTGCTCGGTGTACCGTTCCAGTAAATAGCTGGCCTTGGCTTGCAGCAGGTTTTTTATCAGCACCGGATAACGTTGCACTGCGCCGTGCTCGCGATCGCTACTGGAAGCGGCGTGTACGTTGCTGAGCGGATTGAAGCCCGGAATATCAAGCAGATCAACTTGCTCAAACAGCGGCTCACGCGTCGGTGACTGTAGCGTCACCACCAGTTCAACGGCGAGGAAAGCCAGCTCCGCCAGAGAAAGCTCAACCGGTTTGCTGGCACGATTATTGATGACTGGGCGCACATGTACGCTGGGATCGGACGAAGTATTGAGGTAGGCGAAGGTTGACAGGTTCATGATGCCATTGGTAGGCAGCAAGACGTCATCGACCAGTACGCTGAGCGGTGCCAGCACTTTATAGCTGTAATTCAGGCGCTGTAGCGTATGCGCAAACTGGCGATAGGTCGCCGTGTACTCTTCTTTGCCTTGCCACAACATTGAGAATAACCGCGCACGATCGTCAATAGTCAACGTTGGGGTAAGGGCGATAGCGGCTGGCCAGAAGTGGGGCTCAAGCCATTTTTGCCGTTTGCCATAGTGACGCGCCAGGCTGTCCCACAGGGCAATGACTTCATCACTGCTGAATCCCGGGATTTTCTCGTGCTGACGATGCATCGCCAGCAGCGCCATCTGCTCGACGAGTTGCTGTTCATCTTCGGCCAAACTACGGGGAGACGGAGGCGCAACGGTCGTGGACAAATACGCTTGTGCCAGAATATTGACGATGTCCGCTTCGCTTAACAACAGCAATTGAAGCGGATAGGTAGCGTTTTTCACGCCTGGCTGACGGGTAAAGCGGGTTACCAGTCCGGCGAGTTGGTTTTCAGGATTAATATGCGCCTGATAGTCCAGGGTATGGCCGCCGAGATCGCTCTCCAATCGACCATTTTCGCCTGCGGCTAATGCGGAAATCAGGTAGGTTTTGCCTTCCTGTGCCTGACCGAACAGCCCGATGGCCATCTCTTTCCCGGCGCTGTCTGCCAGCCGTTGTGCCTTGTTACGACGACGGCGTAGTTTGATGGTTAGCGTATCGGCTTCCATCTCCAAACGCGGTGAGCGGGGTCGGTTGGTCTCTACCCACTCAATGGCCTGCTCGATACCTTCTGATGCGGCAGTCAACTGCGTGGTTAACCGGGTCGAAAGTTGTTTTGTCGTCAGTGCTTTCATTTGCTGAATACGCTCCCGCTGTCGATCCAGTAGTGTGTTGCGCCGGAAGCGCTGTCAGCCAGCGTGTTAAGCCGCAGCCGCAGATAGTGAAGTGGAACCTTGCTGCCATCTTGTAGCGTGGCGTCGGCGATGTCGAAACGTTCTGGCGTAGATTGCCCCGCCTCGCGCGCGACCGCCAAACGCAGATGCAATACGCTGTCACCCGCAAGCTTGCGGGCCAGTGGTTGATCTATAATGGTCAGCGTGTAAAGCGGCGTAGCGGGCCAGCGCTCGTTATCCAACTGACGGAAACCAAGCACAATACCGCCGCGCACCGAGAAGTAGCCGCGTTTATCCAATTCAAAATCGGCGGCATCCAGATCGATATCGCTGTAATAAAGGTTATCCTGCGTTAACTGTTGGTTGGTATCGATCATGCCGAAATAGCGGATAGTGGAGTAGGGTTCAAAATCACCCGCTTTAAAATAAAAGCCCGGCAGGCGCAGGTCCAGAGCCAACAGGCACAGCATGGCGCCGACTGCCGCGGTGGATTTTGGGTTCTCGATACGGCCGAATTTATTGAACGGATACCAATCGCTGGTGTGGTAGCCATCCAGTGACACGATACGGCTGATGGGCAACGGCTGAAGGTAACGGAACAGTGCCTGTATGCCGGGGAAACGCGACGGGCGGCCGGTAAGCAGCAACACATCACAATCATAGAGTGCCACCACCTCGCACAGTGAACGCAAATTTTGCGTGATACTGATGCGGTTGGATAAGAACTCGCCGTGTAACTTACTCAGCCGAACGATAAGCGGCGTGTGCAGGATATCAAACGCGGCAGCATCCGCCTGTTGTTCACGCTGGATTTCGCCGTTCAAATAGTCCAGTACCTTACCGGTCGGGCGCTGTGGCAGCAGCTCACCAAAGCTGGCTTCCAGTTCGGCACTCATGTCGAGTGGATCGAATCCTTCATAGGCTTCAAGGATAACACGCCCAATCGGCATCAGAATTTGCAAGGTGGACTGCTGACGCAGGGGTGATTGACCATCCATTCTGCCCGCGTTACCAAACAGCTTGTCCATCAGGCTGTCCGGCGTGGCGATCCCGGCTTTCTTCAGTGATGCATGCAGTGCAGGCAGCACGTAGAGCTGGATCATATCCAGCAAGATATCGTCGCCCTCCACTTTGAAACCTTCGCGGAACATCAGCAATGGGCTGATTTTGACGTTACTGCCGATACTGTCATCCAGCGTATACTGCGTTACCGCGAGATCGGTGGTACCACCGCCGATATCAATCGATGCAACGCGCAGAGTTTGTCCCGGCTGTTCATCGGCATCGAGCACCCGGTCTGGCCGCGCCTGGCTCGCGAAAAAGGCTTTGGTGTTGCCACCAAAATTGACCTGACTTTCGTTGTAGAGATAGACCATCTGGCCGCAGGCGGCTTCATCCCACTCCATTTGCACGTCAGGCGCGGGGAAACGACTTGCCGCTTTCTCTTGTTCCGTATTGAAGCCATCATCAGCCGGATGCCATCCCATCGCTTTCCAGACCAGACCAATGGCTTCTTGCATGCGACGTCGGAAAATCTCGCGCTCAGGTTTTGGCATGGCGGAGGACAGCGTCAGAATGATGTTACGCAGGCGGCGCGGTGCGCTGTCATTCATCATTTTGGCGCGCTGTGCCGCACTGTTCATCTGGCTCAACGACTGTGCCAGCAGTTCACACAGCATCAGCGTCATCAGCGAGCTGCGGCTATATTGTGCGGAAAATACCGGAAGACGATCGTCGAACGGCACAGTAAAAAGCGGCTGGCCTTCGTCATTGATCAAATGTGTGAACGGTGTGGCTATGGCGTGCGGCTCGAGCGCGGCGTTGCCAACGGTTTTGCTGAATCGCCAGCCGGGGGTGTAGCTCTCTTCATCCCACAGATAGCGGCGTGGGCTGGAGAGCCCGCTGGCACCTTCGGTGCCGAGTCGCGCCAGCGCCATACGGCTGGCTTCTCGGCCAACGCGCACTATGGAAGGCCAGAGAAAGGCGTCTTCGCGGCCACTTTCCAAGGAGAAATTGGGCTTTCCAAACTGCGCGTACGCAAATTCTATGCGGCTTTCAAACATATCATTGTAGATCTGATGCGGTTGTTCCAGATCGCGCAATTGCAACTCATAACTCTGGCTTAGCCCGTTATGCGCCTCCGGATGGTCTTCGACCAGAATGCCGCAGGTGTGCGAGTTGCCCACATCCAGAATCAGGTCAACGGCGATATCCGGCTCTTGACGTGTGCCTGCAACCAAGGTGATTTCCGGGATCCGCAATTGCTTGCCCAGAATATCCAGTAGGTTCAGGTAGTGCGCCTGATACTCAAAACCACGCAATGCGGTGCGTTGGTCCGCTTCACTGCGCTGTTCACGTTCGGTGGCATGGTGACTAAAGACTTCGCGCAGCCAGCCATCGACCCAGGTTAAATCGAGAAACTCCCCCAACTCTTCACTGTGATATGCCAGCGTAAACTTCAAACCGGCAGTAATGTCGCTTTCGGTCGGAGCGAGCAGCTCGTTCTCATCGCCGTCAGGATAGACTTTGGTATCGAAAACGATGCAGATACGGTGAGTATTGCCGTCCTGATCAGGTATTGGCAGGGGCACGACCTTCATACGTGCCCAGTTATCCGGGCCGCCAATAAAGGTACGCGGTGGGTTGAAGCGCATAAACGGGAGCGGCAGCCAGACATTACTCAGTAGCAGCAGCGATTGGCCCAGCGAGAAGCTAGATTCAGGGCGTACCACTTCTGGCACTGATCCCAGCGGCGCAGGCAGGTGATATTTGCCGTTCTCCTCATTGAGGATCAGGCGCAGCAGCGGTCCGTTTGCCGTCTTGCGGACGAACTTGCCCGGGCCTTGCGCATCGATAGCGGGTTTAAGCGCAAAATCCAGAAATTGCAGACCGCTGTCCTGGATGAGCGTGATCTTTTGTTTATAGTCCGTAATCGTGGCCAGCATAGGGTTATTCGCTCTCACGCTTGAAAGTCAAAGGGATCAGGTTGTCGTCGTCATAACGGCCTGAGCACTCAGCCGGGCCGTTGGCCCCCTGAGAACAAACAATTTCTGGCATTTGATAGCGTGACCCATCGCTACAGTGTGCTTTCACCCGGCTGTTGATAATCAGATTGCCCGATTGCATCAATCCGGCAGTGACGTTGGCGCGGCAAGTGACACCTTCACCGTGAGTGAGGCGCACCGTACCCTGACCATATTTGAGTTGATAACGCAGGCTGGCTGGTTTGCCAATGGTGGGGGTTTTTATATCGGCCGTCACGCGCCAGGTGCCGTTCAAGAAATCTGTTTTTCCCAGCTTGACCGATAATATCGGCATCACCAGTGCATTTTTGTCTACCGGCTTGGCTTCTTCCGGTTTGGTTTCTTCAACCACCGTTTCAACCGGTGGCGTGCTAGGGGCAGGGGCGGATTTCTGTGCCACCACCGGGGCTGCTTCTGGATGTGCAACCACGGGCGCTTTTTCGGCTTCTGGCGGTGTTTCAGCAGCAACAGGCGGTGGGGCTATCTGTGTGGCGTTTTGTGCGATGACTTCAGCTTCCTTGGTTTTGTCTATGGCAGGCAGCACACGTTTTTCCGGTGTATGCGCAACCACCGGTTCTGAGGTTATCGGTTTACCAGGCACGCCAGCGCGGAATTGCCACACCAGCGCACCCGCGAGTGCCACTCCCGGTGCAACCCACCACCAGCGACGCAATGCGGATTTCCTTGATGCCGTCGGTGGCATGGCAGGAATCGCCACCTTGGGTGCTTCTTCGTACTCGTTTTCTGGCTCAACCGGTAACGACGCCGTTTCTGCATAGACGGCGGCAGCGTTGGGTTGTGGAATGGGCGGTGCAATCGGATCGACCAGCGGTTGTGCCGTGATAACCGGTAAGGCTTCGCGCAGGCACTCTAAGGCGTCGGTTCGAGGTTTTTGGTCAAGATTAATAAAACCCCAAAAGGTGATGACGGGGCGGCCACCGACCAGATAAACGTAATTTGCTGCGGGGAATTGGAACGCCTTGGCGAGCAGGGCACCAAATCGTTGCTGCGCCGCACTGTCTGATGCCAGCGCACGTTCACTTAATGCTGCAACGGTGGTCAGGCAGGTTTGCAACTGCTCCAGCGCGGCCTCCCGTTCCGCTTCGCCAGCGGCCATCCATGAGGTGACTTTTCCTTCGCCGGGAGCGTACCAGTCAAGACGATCGCCCGTTTCATTCGGTTGCGGAATGGCCAGACAGTCAGCGGTAGTTTGTTGTCGCCGTAAACGCAGAGTTTCTCGCAACTGAAGAGCCGATGTATACACCGGTTGCCCATCTTCGCCCAGCGCAAAAAAATCGGCCAAACTTCCGCTGCGTAGTAATGATTTTGCCAAGAAAGATACCTTATTAAATGGAAGGTTAAAATCTGAAATCAAATCAGTTTACTATAAAATGTACTTTAAACCGGAAATGGCAATGTCAAACGGATAAAGAAACGACAAAACCACTAAATATTTGACCTATCAACGCCGTTTCTTGGGTTTGGCGTCGCGTATGGGCGGTTTTTTTCTATGGGCTGTCGTTTTCCGAGTATGCCGCGCCTTGTGATGCGAGGGGGAAGGAAACTGATGTCTTTTCGGGCACAAAGGGCATCCACCACAACGGTGGAGTGGATAATGAGTGACTGTCCACCACTTCACCCAGACGTGGGCAAAGCACCTGAACGCCTTTCTGAGCGGCCAACGCGCAACTGCGCTGTACGGGTTCTGTCCAGTGATGCAGTGACAGCGTAACCATGCACCAGTGAATAGTAACAAAGGTGCGCGGTGCCAGATCGAGTACCGCTTGCAGGGTTTGTTCCGGTTTAATGTGAGAATCTGGCCAGCACCGGTTTATTGACCATTCTCGACAAACGCAAGAACGATAGGTTCAAAGCGTTCTTTGATGGCCGTGAAGTGGTCATCGTAGGCGGAGTCTCCGCTGTAAAACAGTGTTTCATGCGGGCTTTGCAGCACCCAGGAGCACCAGAGCGTGCGGTTATGATCGAAGGGTGTGCGCCCGGAGGCATGACGCGCTGGCGTCGCAGTTAATCTCAGTGTCTTCCACGCGCATTCCTCACACCAATCCCGTTCGGTAATGCGCTCTGCGCCAATCCCCCATTTCTTCAGGGTCTTTCCCATGCCAAGCGGAGTAACAAAATGGGTTTTCTTATCGCGGAAAAAATCGATGGTTACGCGGTCCAGATGATCGTAATGGTTGTGTGAAAGCACGATCACATCGATAGCGGGCAACGCTTCCACCGGGACCACCGGTGGTTGAAAGCGCTTGATGATAAAAGGAAAGGGGGGCTGCGGATGCAGAAAACACCGGGTCGTTCAGTACGGTAACGCCATCCATGTTCAGTAATAGACTGGAGTGACCAAACCAGATGATGCGGGTTTTATTATCAGGTTTGAGAAACTCCCTCCAATTCTGCGTAACTTCTGGCAACCGCTGTCCCGGCATACGGGATCGTGCAGTAAACAACAGGTGCCGGAGTACCGAAAGCAGTTCACGCCAGCCCATGTGCACGTATACGCTGGGCCGCACATTGTGAAAACGCTGGTAAGCCGTAGAATAGTGGGAGGCGTGGTGTTCGATATCGCCTTTTCGGTCATGGTATCACTCCGCCTTAAGGTGAAATTGTGCTTTCTGAGTAAAAAAGCCACATGACAGCGTAATGTGTGTTTAGTATGCTAAACAAACCGTGATTAACGATGACATAACAATATCATGATTTTATCTCAGGTAAGACAGGGTGCGTTATCCAGTAATAAGTTATTGCTCATTTGTGGTAGCGGTTGGCTGTTTGATGCCATGGATGTCGGGATATTATCTTTTGTTCTGGCGGCACTGAAACTGGAGTGGCGGCTCTCCGCCGCGCAGTTAGGGTTGATCGGCAGTGTCAATTCCATTGGTATGGCGGTTGGCGCGTTTGTTTTCGGACTTTATGCCGATCGTAAAGGGCGCAAATCTGCCTTTATGATCACGTTGTTGATGTTCAGCATCGCCAGCGGGTTAAGCGCCTTTGCCTGGGGATTTTGCAGCCTGCTGGTGTTGCGCTTCTTTATCGGTATGGGATTAGGCGGCGAACTGCCGGTGGCATCTACGCTAGTCAGTGAAAGTGTACCCCCGGAAGTGCGAGGACGCTTCGTGGTGCTACTCGAAAGCTTTTGGGCTGTCGGCTGGCTGCTGGCCGCGTTAATCGCCTACTTCCTTATCCCCTTGCCGAGTGTCGGTTGGCGCGGTACTATGATCCTGTGTGCATTGCCTGCTTTCTACGCGCTATACCTGCGCTTTCGTTTGCCGGATTCGCAGCACTATCTGCAACTGAGCCAGAAAGAGAAAAAAAGTGCTTTTCGCCATAAGATTGCTGCACTCTGGGTACCGGAGCAACGGCGTGCCAGCGTGATGCTGTGGATTGTCTGGTTTTGCGTGGTGTTTTCCTATTACGGCATGTTCCTGTGGTTGCCGAGCGTAATGATGCTCAAAGGGTTTGATATGGCGAAAAGTTTCGGTTATGTGCTGGTGATGACGCTGGCACAGTTACCCGGCTATTTTACCGTTGCCTGGTTGATTGAACGTGCAGGGAGAAAGGCAGTACTGGTGGTCTATTTGCTGGGAACGCTGATCAGCGCCTATTTTTTTGGCATTGCGGCCAGTGCCCCACAACTGCTGCTCTCCGGCTCGCTGCTGTCGTTTTTCAACCTCGGGGCCTGGGGGGCGCTTTATGCCTATACGCCAGAACAATACGCGACACCGATTCGTGCTACCGGTGCGGGAATGGCAGCGGCAGTGGGGCGTATCGGTGGGATTTTTGGTACGCTATTGGTTGGCGCTCTAGTCGCAAGCGCCGTGCCCATCAGTGGTATTTTTGCCTTGTTTAGTCTGGCAATACTGTTTGCTGTCTTTGCGATTATGCTGCTGGGGCAGGAAACGCGACAGCGTGCGCTGTAGCGCCTAGCATCGAATGAAAAACGGGGGACAGGTGGCTCCCATTTTTTTGCCTGTTTTACAGAAACGTTTAGTGCAATATGGTTAACTTCCAAGGTGACAACGTCACTTATTGGATGTTAAAAAAAAGTAATTAATCCTTGGAAATGCTTTAAAAACCGCGTAATCATTATTAGAATTGAGTGCTTGTTTACTTGCTTATCGTAATGTTATGATCTCCAATGAGGTGAATTTTTCTATGATATTCAATTCTGTTTCGTCAACCACTCGTCCACATGGGCTGAAATTGCTCACCGTGGGGTTACTGGCATTGATTGTGGCTGGATGTTCTACGCAGCGCTCAACGTTAGTCGATCGCGGCGATTACATCGTGGATACCACTCATCCGGCTAAAGGCCAGAATGAGCGTGTCCGATTTCTGATCCTACATTACACCGCGCTGAATGATGCGCGTTCGCTAGATGTATTAACCCAAGAACAAGTCAGCGCGCATTATCTGGTTGCGAAAAATCCACCGCTGCGGGATAAAAAACCCGTAGTAATGCAACTGGTGCCAGAAAATATGAGAGCCTGGCATGCGGGTGTCAGTAATTGGAATGGCAGGGTAAATATCAATGACTCTTCGGTGGGCATTGAGATTGTTAACCTCGGCTTTACCGATAACATGCTTGGCGTTCGTACCTGGTATCCTTACAATGAAACGCAAATCACCGCGCTTGCTGCGCTGACCAAAGACATTATCAAGCGTAACAACATCACGCCGGATAATGTTTTGGCGCACAGCGATATTGCACCACTGCGCAAACAGGACCCTGGCAAACTGTTCCCCTGGAAACGGTTTGCAGAGATGGGCGTCGGTGCCTGGCCTGATGATGCAACGGTGAACAAGTATCTCGCCGGGCGGCAGCCGAGTGCGCCGGCGGATGTGTTGACGCTTCAGAAAGCATTACATCAGTATGGTTATGATAAAATTCCGCAACACGGTGAGTTGGATAAAGAAACACGTTTGACCATTAGCGCGTTTCAAATGCACTTCCGCCCATCGGATATTGAAGGTAATGCCGATGCACAAACGGAGGCGATTGCCAAAGCGCTGGTGGAAAAATACCGAACCTGAACCCGTGACTACTCTTTCTACTGCCAAGGAATTGATCAAAAATGCTGAGCTATCGACGTTGTTTTTTTCTGCTGTGTTTGGTGTGTGGAGCGCTGGGGTGCAGTAGTAAGGGGAAAATTATTCCTCCTGCTGTGGTTGATGCTCCCGTCCACGTTTCTCCGGCTATACCGGAGAACGTCAAGGGCGTTTGGTTAACCACGCTTTCTGGCCTTGACTGGCCGACGCCTGCGTTAAGTGATGGGCCGTCAGATGAGCACCGCATTGCGTTACAAAAACAGGCGCTGATCGACAAGCTGGACAATCTGGTTAGCCTAGGCGTTAACACGGTCTTTTTTCAGGTAAAGCCGGACGGCACAGCGCTATATCGCTCGGCGTTACTGCCGTGGTCTGATGTGTTGACCGGCGTGGTGGGCAAAGATCCCGGGTACGATCCTTTGGCCTTTATGTTGGCTGAAGGGCATAAGCGTGGATTGCGCATTCACGCTTGGCTCAATCCCTACCGTGTGACCATCAATACCCAGCCGAAAACCGTGGACGCGCTGCGCCGCACTCTTAGTGCGTCGCCCTCTAGCGTCTATGCGTTACACCCAGAATGGATACGTACGGCGAGCGATCGGTTTGTGTTGGATCCCGGTATCCCAGAGGTGCGTCAGTGGGTCACCAATGTGGTGGTGGAACTGATTAACAACTACGCCGTGGATGGTATCCATTTTGACGATTACTTCTACTACGAAACCCCCGAGTCCCGTTTGCAAGACGATGCTACCTATAGGCAGTATGGGCAGGGGTTTGTCGTCAAAGGGGACTGGCGGCGCAATAATACGTTGCTATTGATTGAGCAAGTATCGACGGCAATAAAAGCGGTCAAACCGCAGGTTGAGTTTGGCGTCAGTCCGTCGGGCGTGTGGCGCAATGCAGAGAACGACGCTCGCGGTTCGGATACGCACGGTGCTGGTGCGTCCTATGACATCTCTTATGCGGACACTCGGTTGTGGGTTGAACGTGGCTTGGTTGACTATATCATACCGCAAATCTATTGGCCATTTTCACGAGAAATCGTCCGTTATGACACACTGGTAAAATGGTGGGCGGATGTGGTAAGGCCAACCAAAACGCGCCTCTATATTGGTATCGCACTGTATAAAGTCGGTGTGCCTTCGCAAAAGGAGCCAGATTGGGCGCGGGACGGCGGCGTGCCTGAACTGCGGCGGCAGTTGACGCTCAATGAAGCGCTGCCGGAAGTGAGAGGTAGCGTGCTCTTTCGTGAGGGATCTATTCATCAACCTCAAACCGTACCGGCGGTGGATTACCTCAGAAATCACTGGGGTAAATAGCGGTAAAAACGACGTTGCGGCGAAAAGCCGCTATATTTTCTGTTGTAGAACAGGATGTCCGACGTACATTTGCAAAAATGGATTTTATTGTGTGCGGCAGGATTTAAACGTCGTATTAACCTTAAGTGTACTAGCTCAGACCTGATCTGACAGTTACCGATTATTTATACAGGTGTCTGTCAGATTACATCTGGTTCAGATTCTTTTCTGCCCAGATCCGTTTTCCATCGAGTAAAGTGGCCATCGGCGTACGCCCGCAGCA
>NZ_JAHWCO010000355.1:0-1884 GCF_020054415.1 Candidatus Symbiopectobacterium sp.
AGAGCTGTGGCTGGAATGGTCTGTTGCGGGTGGCGGCAGTGCCGCTGATATTACGGAGGCTGAACGCCGCTGGGATGAGGGGAAGCTTGTTGCGGATCGCACGGGCTATCAGGCCATCTTTACCCGTGCACAGAAAGAAGGCTGGATAAATCCCGGTGCAGAGCGTATGCGCTTATCCTCTGCCGCCAGCCTGGATGACTTTGAAGACCTGACCAGTACCGAAGTTGCAGAACCTGCGCCGTTGCCTCCTTTCAGAAGAGACAATAAAGGAGCCATAGAAGCCATTATCGACAACGTAGCGTTAGCGCTTTTGCGTCCTACTTTTACGGGGGTAGAAATTCGTTACGATATTTTCCGCGATGCAATTATGTTGGCCCCAAAAGGAACCAACGGCTGGCGTGCATTCGGCGATGAAGATTATAGCGAACTCCGCGTTATCCTTTCCCGGCGTAGCTTCAAAGAGGTCAATAAAGATCTAATGCGCGATGCTGTTTTTATGGTTGCTAAAAGACAGCCTTTCGATTCTGCTACCACATGGCTCAACGGGCTGGAGTGGGACGGTGTGCCACGTATTGAATATTTCTACCATACGCACTTCGGTACCGCCGACACGCCATACACACGCGCGGTGTCCATGTACATGTGGACGGCGCTGGCGGGCAGGGTGCTGGAGCCGGGCATCAAAGCCGATATGGTGCCTATCCTGGTTGGTGCTCAGGGGCTGCGTAAATCAGCTGGGATTGCAGCTCTCTCACCAGATCCTGAATTTTTTGCTGACATATCTTTTGCTGATAAGGACGACGATCTTGCACGCAAGATGCGCGGATGCCTAGTAGCAGAAATAAGCGAATTGCGCGGACTCAACACCAAAGATCTCGAGTCAATCAAAGCCTGGGTGACACGTACCCACGATAAATGGGTTCCAAAATTTCGCGAATTTACAACTACCTTTGCGCGCCGAGGGATCCACCTTGGGTCATCTAATGAGGACGAGTTCCTTGCTGACAAGACCGGGAACCGTCGCTGGTTGCCTGTGGACGTCGTCGAAATGGTTGATACCGATGCCATAGCGCGAAACAGAGAACTACTGTGGGCGGAGGCACGAGAGACGTTTAAGCACCTTGGTGGCATCCAGTTCCGCGAAGCTGAACGCCTCGGCGCGAGTGTCCATGAGCAGTACACTATTAAGGATGCCTGGCTGGAGACGGTAGAGAAATGGCTCGACACGCCCGACCTGATGACTAATAACATTCCGCGAAATTGCGAATTTTTACGCGCTAGCGATGTTCTACGGGATGCGATTGGGTTAAATCCCAGCCATATCGGAAAGCGCGAAGAAATGCGAATTAGTAATGTTTTGCAAAATTGCGGTTATAAGCGCGTTCAGCGTCGTATCGACGGGAAAAAGACGCGGGTATTTGAGGCATTGTACCAACCCGTACCAACCTCAAAATAGAGGTTGGTACATCTTAATTCATTGATTTTAGAGGCCTGTACCAACCGTACCAACCGTACCAACCTATTACTTCTTATGTGTGTGTGATCATATAAGTCCGTTTTACCAGTTTATATAAAACAGGTGGGTACGGTGGGTACAGGCTGGTACAGGGCGAATTAGTAATTTTTTGCATGTTGGTACGTACCGCAAACTTAACGGCAACAAACACGAAGGGGGGGCGAAAATGCAGTTTGTGAATTGCGGGCATGGGAACCAGTGCGTTTTGCCCCCCTGTACTCTCGCGAGTGCGCGCGTTTTGTCCTGAGGAGTTCGCACGATGCAAATCGACTGGTTTAAAGTCATCATCGATATCGAACGCGCGGGGATGACACAGCAACAGATAGCGCAAACCCTCCACGTATCCAAGTCAGCGCTGTATGGCTGGA
>NZ_JAHWCO010000329.1:0-2454 GCF_020054415.1 Candidatus Symbiopectobacterium sp.
AATGTGCTGCGGGCGTACGCCGATGGCCACTTTACTCGATGGAAAACGGATCTGGGCAGAAAAGAATCTGAACCAGATGTAATCTGACAGACACCTGTATAAATAATCGGTAACTGTCAGATCAGGTCTGAGCTAGTACACCATATCACTGGCGCTGACATTATTTTGACGTGTATTTCACCACGGTGTTGTCGGTCTTCGATGTGTATGTTTCCACTCCGTGCTCCTGCTTCGGCAGCACCACCAGGTAGGTGTTCCGATGCTTGTCGTCGCTGTAAATCGTCACGCCCGCACCGCCTTTCGCTTTCAGGCTCTCCAGCTGCTGGCTGTAGCTGTCCATTTCGCTCAGGCGTGAGGTGATGATCGTGCCCTGAAACCAGATGATCCCGCCCAGAATACCGATCAGCAGGGCGAAGCAGATGAATATCCACGCCATCGCCGTTGAGACGGAGGCTCTGATCATGCCCTTCAGCCTGCCATTCTGCTCGCGGATAGCGTTGCTGATTCTCTGCAAGCTTGATTGCAGTTCCGCGCTGATAGACGTCTCCAGCCTCGCGAACTCGCGCTTCACGCTCTGCTCGGTATCCTGAGCATGCTGCTTCGATTTCTCCTCGAAGCCCTTCGCTAAATTTAAAATATCGCTCATAAATCATTCCTTTCAGCCGGATATTTCTGCCACCGTCCGGATCGGCAATGCTGATGCTGCTTTTCGTTTCCCGCGCGACGGTCAGCCCGTAGTTTTCCAGCTGCATCAACACGTCCTGCCGACTGCAGATCACGCCCTGCTGCATCAGGTTCATCAGGCCGGCGGTGATTTTCTCTGCCGCCTGCTGTTTGTCGCGGGGCAGATCGCTGGCCTGCGTCAGCGGGCGGCGGTAAGTCGGGTCGTTCGGGTCGCGCAGACCCAGCCGGTCGTTGGTCAAGGTCTGCCACGCATTGACGCGGGGGCGGTCGGCACGGTCAAAGTAGGGTTGCAGGCGTTTTCCGCTCTGCAATTCGATGTTCGGGATGACAAAATTCAGCTCAAGCCGCCCCTTATCGCGGTGTTCCACCCACAGACAGGCGTACTGGTCGCGGTCAAGGCCGGTCAGCAGCGTATGCTCCCATTCATCCATCAGGCGCAATTTCTCAGCGTCCGCAATGTCCGTCTCATAGAATGACAGCACGCCGGAGGTATAGGCGCGGGCAAAGTCGCAGCCATCGATCAGCTCGAGCACGTGTTCAGGATTACCACGCAGCACGCTAGCCTGCTCGCGTTGCCGGTCTTTTCCCAGCAGATAGTCCACCGGACCACTGCCAGCACCCGCACCACGCGAGTGAATTTTAACGATCACGGTTCTGCTCCAGCAGCTCACCAAGATGACGGTCGAGGCTGGTCAGTACGGCAAGCAGCGAGACACGTTCAGAAAGCGTCAGGAAATCGGCCTGGTTCAGGTAAAGGGCAATATGGTTCAGGTTATTGCAAATCCCGCTGACCCGTCGCAAAAGTTCGGGCGCCACGCCAGGCACACGACGCTTACGTGATGTGTTCTCGCCCAGACCAAGCTGACGCAGCCACTCAGCAAGGTGAGTCCGTTCGCAGCGATCAAGCAGTAGCTGATGCTCGGCTGCGGTAAGCCGGATTTTGATCTCTTTCGTTCGCTTTTCCATAGGCTCCGCTGAGAAAAAAATGAGCACCACCGTGAGAATTTGGCGCAGTGGACGCCAGGGGATTAGGGGAACAACGAGCCCCCTGAGGAGGTAACAGATGAAACCTCGTTAGAGGGGACGCTTTGTGTACTGGCTTAATGTATAGTGTAGTGTACCTGATTAGATGTTAACTGGGAAGAAATAGTCCTCGGTTAAAAAGGGCTGTTATCTGATATAGGTTGTTATTGTCTCACCGCTATTTTTTGAAGGAAAAGAGCTTTGTTGATGCAAGCGTGTCAGTGTTGCGCTTTATCAGCGGGAAATAATGCGGACAACGTAATTTAATTATACGAGAGCTATTACAGGCGCTGGCGGCATAACAGTGCGTATGGAAGTCTCAGCCAGAAAGCAATTTTAAAAAATAACCTAGCTTAGGGTTGTGTCCACATTATGTGGGTAAGGTCAGTCAGTGTGCTGGATTAAATCAATGAAGGAGGGTGTGCCTAAACAGAAGAAGCAGGGCTGCAGGCGTTCTCCAGTGCTTGCAGCCCTGCTTCTTCTGTTGGAGCCTGATACACTACTTTGATGTCGCGTGTTAGCGCCTTATAGTCCTTCCAGGCAACGAAGCGCATCCAGTTGCGCACCATGTGCACGATGCACAACTGGATGCGGGCTTCCGGGTAAACCGTGTTGATGGCATCCGGGAACCCTTTCAGGCCGTCCACACAGGCAATGAGGATGTCGGTCAGGCCACGGTTTTTCAGTTCTGTCAGCACGTTCAGCCAGAACTTTGCGCCTTCATTTTCGGCCAGCCACATCCACAGT
>NZ_JAHWCO010000092.1:0-1012 GCF_020054415.1 Candidatus Symbiopectobacterium sp.
ATGTGCTGCGGGCGTACGCCGATGGCCACTTTACTCGATGGAAAACGGATCTGGGCAGAAAAGAATCTGAACCAGATGTAATCTGACAGACACCTGTATAAATAATCGGTAACTGTCAGATCAGGTCTGAGCTAGTACAAATGAGTCGCTTTATTATCGAGCTCGGTGACTGCCTTAACGGTCACTTCTGAGGAAAGGCATTTACACAAAATCTTAAACAGGCTCCATATTCCCTCCTCATTATCCATTGGTTCGCATAATATATACGCCGTTATGTTGAATCGGGTTCAGCCCCGCGACTGCGTCGGCATGGGGCGCACGAACCCGATTTACACATAACGCCATTATGCGCACCTGTGCGCTTACCATTAGATTGTTAATTAAACTCGTCGTAATCGTTATCTAGCGAACCGGGAGCTGGTGACAGCCCGAACAGCTCATTTGAGATCAGTGGGACGATCTTCGTGTTTAAGTAATCATCTACTTGGTTCATCATCGTATAAAATGCTTCGCCTCTAGTATTGACTAAATAGGCGTCTTCAACGTTTCCGGTATACGTGGCGTAGTCTGTGTACTTGAATGTTACAAAAGCTCGCTTTACTGTGTCGAACAAGGCATATCCAACAACGCCTTCCTCTGCTTCTTTTTCGTGCAACGTTTCTATAACTTTTTCAATCGATTTTAAGAGTTTTTTTTTCTTCATCTTTTCCGTCTCATCAGGCGGTGAGGGGGACACCCCCGTCCTGTAAAACGGGGATAGTCTCAGACTAACTACTGGCTATCAGGCCGATCCGGCCACATATGGCTAGATCCTGATAGGCTTTCTGGTTAACACTTTTATAAATGCTGTGACAAAAATCGCTGAGTAGTATATACCCAATAAACCTCAAGATGCAGGTTTGAGCACCTGAAAACGATCATGAATTCTGGACGTCAGCGAGTCCGCTATTTCTGGTAGCGTATTGGTGAAAAAATTGAATATTGCATCCCGAAAATCGCGGGTGTTTTCAAA
>NZ_JAHWCO010000193.1:0-2292 GCF_020054415.1 Candidatus Symbiopectobacterium sp.
AGATCTGGACAACTGGTTGTGGCATTACAATAATGAGCGAACTCATCAGGGAAAAATGTGCTGCGGGCGTACGCCGATGGCCACTTTACTCGATGGAAAACGGATCTGGGCAGAAAAGAATCTGAACCAGATGTAATCTGGCAGACACCTGTATAAATAATCGGTAACTGTCAGATCAGGTCTGAGCTAGTACAGCTTAATCCAATTATTCTTCAGCGTCGTCCGATGCAGCAACCTCATCATCAGTTTTCACTGGGTCACGCGTAATGGGTTTGCCGTAGCTTTGCTCGTTGTAACGGCTCATCCACAGCGACAGGGCTTTGAGCGAATCCGGCGTGAACTCATCGCAGCGTGCAGTGACCTCCTGCGGGGTCATCCAGCACACCTCAGCCACTTCCTCTTCCTGCAAGGCAAACGGGCCGTGGGTAACGCAACTGAATAACGCCCCCCAGACACGACAATTGTCACCGTCAAAATAGAACAGGCCATGATCGGCGAAAGGCACACCTGCAATGCCCAGTTCCTCTTCCGCTTCACGACGGGCCGACTCGAGCATGTGCTCGCCGGTTTGCACTACTCCCCCGGCTGTCGCATCCAACCAACCAGGGTAGAAATCTTTTGTTTCGGTACGGCGTTGAACCAGTATTTTTCCCATGCCGTCATGAACAACGATATAGGTGGCGCGGTGACGTAAACGTTGAGCGCGCATTTGTTGGCGGCTGGCCTGGGCGATAACGTCATTGTTCTCGTCAACAATATCCACCCACCCGGTCCCTGCCGCTTGACTTTGCTCCACCATCCTCTGAACCCTTCAGTATTGGCGCGTTGCGACACGCGTCTGTTTTAAACGTACTAAGCGTTAGTCGTGCAAGATCGTTGATAACTTAGTGACTAATAGTCACCTGTGCAATAGGCTCGCCACCCATTAACGGTAAAACTTGAAGCTCCCCTTGTGACAACATGCCATAGCTGGGCACATTGCCCCCTTTTGGCAAGCTGACGGAGCCAGGATTAAAGCAGTAGACCTCCCCATGACGCTCAGCCACTGGAAGGTGGGTGTGCCCGTACACCAGCACATCACCTGCCTGTAACGGCGGAAGATGCTGAGGATGGTAGAGATGACCGTGCTTCAGGAAAAGACGCTGCTGCTGCCACGGTGCCGTGATCGGAAAGTCGAGCAGCATCTGATCCACTTCGCTGTCACAGTTACCGCGCACCGCCACCATTTGACGGGAAAACACATTTAATCGGCCCGCCACCTCGGCAGGCTGATAAGCCTCCGGCAGCGGATTGCGCGGGCCGTGATTGAGGAAATCCCCCAAAAGCATCAGCCACTCGGCACCGCTGTGGGTAAAAATATCGAGCACCCGCTCCGTCGCCGTT
Source organism: Candidatus Symbiopectobacterium sp. (assembly GCF_020054415.1). Lineage (NCBI taxonomy): Bacteria > Pseudomonadati > Pseudomonadota > Gammaproteobacteria > Enterobacterales > Enterobacteriaceae > Symbiopectobacterium > Candidatus Symbiopectobacterium sp. Next base: position 1,384 of record NZ_JAHWCO010000193.1, read on the forward strand.
AGCGAGCCGTGAAGATCTGAGGCAAACATCAACTTCATCGTGATCCCCGAAAAAACTACGTCGCAATACGGCAAAGTGTAACAAAATTACCGCACTCAACTCTTGTCCTTTTTTCATTTGGCAGGTGGGTGTCGCACGATTACACACATCCATGATCGGAGGGATACAGGATAAGGGTGGTCGCTAAACAAACGGTAAGCACAGCATAAAAAACGTACTGAACACTCCCTGTTCAGTACGATCCTGAGTAGCAGAATCCGTGTCAGTGACACGCTGATAAAAGCAAAGTGAACAATCTCGCTCCTCCTGCACGATGCAGCGCACAGGGGAAAGCGAGTCACCATCATGGTGTTGTCAAATGCCCTACGGCAGGTGGGTGAATCTTGCCGTGCATCGCCGGGTTGTCGCTCTCATCTTTCAGCGCAAGCCCCGACAGCCGGCGTTGAAACGCTTGCTCCAGCAGCCAGGCCCATTTAAACGCGGCCTGCGGATAATCCATCCCTTCCGTGCGAATATTGTAAATGCAGTTACGCTCCGATTCCAAACGGCGCGTGTGAGGTCCCCAGGTTAAATAAATACTCAGGATGTCCGGTGATGACAAACCGGGGCGCTCGCCGATCAGGATCGCCACCGCTTTGGCCTGCAGACACTCGCCAATGTCATCGCCCAGCGCCACGCGCGACCGATGCTCCAACATCGGCGTAGAAATATTATCCTTTTTATTCAGTTAGTTACAATTAATCGATCAAAATTACTCGAAATTCGATCAAAATAATTACACCTCTGTCCACTCTGAGCCACGTACATCCCGGTACTTGTCGGTCATGGTTGCTGATTTATGCCCTAATAGTTTTTGTGCGTAGTCTTTCCCTTTCTCTTCAGTATATAAGCGAGCTGACAAACTTCTGA
>NZ_JAHWCO010000401.1:0-1858 GCF_020054415.1 Candidatus Symbiopectobacterium sp.
TATATGGAGACCTGGAAAGCCTGCAGGTAGATCTGGACAACTGGTTGTGGCATTACAATAATGAGCGAACCCATCAGGGAAAAACGTGCTGCGGGCGTACGCCGATGGCCACTTTACTCGATGGAAAACGGATCTGGGCAGAAAAGAATCTGAACCAGATGTAATCTGACACACCTGTATAAATAATCGGTAACTGTCAGATCAGGTCTGAGCTAGTACATTTTATCATCTCTTCTGCGTATGAGGCAGACCATCTATCAAAACGCTTTTCGTACCACTCTCTTGCGATCCCCTCAAAAGTATTTCCAGCTATCTCTTGTCGGGCGCGTTTTTCCTGTTTTCTCGCATCACTGGGATTGATACCCGAGGCCACCAGCTTTTTAGCTTCATCACGCCTCTGCCTGGCATCGTTTAAGGAAATGGTGGGATAAGTTCCAAAGGAAATCATTTTTGGCTCGCCATCAAAGCGATAACGGAAACGCCAACCTTTCGAGCCGTTAGGTTCAACGAGAACAGAAAGCCCATTACCATCATTCAGTGTATAAGGCTTGTCTTTCGGCTTAGAACGCCGTAGCTCAAGGTCTGTGAGGGGCATTGTGTATATCTCCGAAGAAAAATTGATGGCCTATACACATCACTTATACACATTATCGTATAGATTTGGGTAGAACGTAGTAGACGTTGAGATAATCAGAATGTGAGGAAATGCTTGTGGTATCCGGGGTTAGTTGACTTTATTGTACGTTGTGAGAAGTATGTTTGGAGCGAGTGAATGGAATCGAACCCTCGTATAGAGCTTGGGAAGCTCTCGTTCTACCATTGAACTACACTCGCATCAGGTGTGCGTTGGGCATTATAGCGCTATCCGCTTGCCGGGCAAGCAAAAACCCGGCGAAAGTGCTGGCGTATTGAGCAATCAGTCAGCCAGAGTCAGCGGGATCAGCAGCGTTTGGTAGCCGTGATAGATAACTTGCACAGAAAAATAGGCAAACAGCAGTGCCGAGATGACATAGCAGTAAAAGGTCAGCCGCCCTTGTAGCGCCTGTCGGCCAAACTTAATCATACCTGCTAGGAACAGCGTCCACAGTAATCCACCGATAAAGAAACCGCTGAGAAATACGCTCACCATCAGCGTTGAGCCGTCAGTTGACTGCGCGATAATCGAGCCGCCAATCGCTGCAAACCACAGCAGCGCGGTCGGTGATGCCAGCGCCATCCCCATACCGCTCAGAAAATCGTAGCCGCGAAACAGTTTTGTTACTGCTGGAAGATCAATCACATCCGCGTCCACAGGCGCTAATCGTTGCGTCTGATAATCACGCCAGGCCATGCGCGCCATGTTCCAGGTCATCCATAGCAGAATGGCACCGCCGCCAATCCACAGCGCCCAGCGTACCGGCAGCGCAGTAAAGATAACCGCTAAACCAAACGCAGAAAGTGCCGCGTAAACCAGATCGCCAAAACAGGAACCAAAGCCAATCACAAACGTGGCGCGCGGCCCATCACGCATCCCTCGGTTAATGATCTCCGTATTCACCATCCCCAAATCCAAGCACAGCGAGAGGGAAAGCAAAATACCGGCTTTGTTGAATAAATCAGAACTTGTAACGACTGCGCCCCATACTGGTCGATTGTTACGTGATGCGAATACTGTTCGGCATTCCTAATAGCGTGATCCGGTTAAGCGCTTTGACCATGGCCATTGCTTCACCCACCTGAGCATCGTAGTCTCTCAGACTTAGATGACCACCCAGAAGCCTTTTGAACCGGAACATGGCAGTTTCAGCCACTGAGCGCCGGTGATAGCCCACTTTCTTTTTCCAGATATCGTTACTACCGCTAATGCGCTGATTTGCAA